>JBEKLW010000352.1:0-3841 GCA_050008815.1 Bryobacteraceae bacterium | reverse complement strand
GTGTTCGCCTGCGGCGTGGCGGGCGCGGCGGTCACGGACTGGCGCCTCTACGACACCATCTACACAGAACGGTACCTGGGGCTTCCTTCCGAGAACGCCGAGGGATACGAGAAGAGCTCGCCGGTTAACGCCGCCGCCGGTCTCCAGGGCAGGCTGCTGCTGGTGCACAACCTGGAGGACGACAACGTCCTGTTTCAGAACACGGTCCGGATGGCCGATGCGCTCCAGCGCGCGGGGAAGCGCTTCGAGCTCATGGTCTACCCGGAGAAGGCCCACCACCTGAGCCGGACCCAGGACCACTTCAACCGTCTGTTGGTGTCGTTCTTCGACGGCTGCCTGAAGTAAGGGTCGATCATGATCGACCCCTACTCCGGCCCAGCCGGGCCAGCGCCCGCGGCAGCACGACTGCGCGCCCGGTGGCGATGGACTGCTTGGCCGCTTCGATGATCTCGACAACGTCCACGTTGATGGGGAGCGCCACCAGCCCGTCGAGTTCGCGGTTGCTTCTCATGCAGTGGACCATGCAGGCCACCGGCTCGGCGCGTTCCGGCGCGAGCGAAGGCAGCGCGACCTCTTGCGGCCGGCCGTCTCCCTTCCGCAGCTCGACTCTCCCGCCGGTGACATAGAGGCTGCCGCCGAGGCCGAATACCTCCAGGTCCTGGAAGCCGCGCGGCAAATCCCAGCTACCCTCGAAGATGCCCGCGCCGTCCCGGTAGCCAAGCAGCAGGTCGGCGTTGTCTTCAACCTTGGGGAAGGTCTCGGGCCGCAGGTGGTTCACGTGCGCGTAAACGGTCTGGGGCCGGCCGAGGTACCACAGCGACCACAGGGCGTTGTAGCAGCCGAAATCAACCAGCGCTCCGGCGCCATTCTTCGCCGGGTCGGTCAGCCAGTCGAAAAAGAACTTGCTCCGCACTCCCTGGGAGCCCGGGCCGCCGTGACCGACGATGCCCCGCAGCCGCCAGACCCGGCCCACCGCCCCCGCATCGGCCTGCGCCTTGGCTGCATAGTTGGCGGGCCACCACGCCATCTGGTAGTTGGTCATGACGCGAATGCGGTGCTGGTGGGCCAGGCGCTCGATGGTGAGCGCATCGCGGTAGGAGGAGGCCAGCGGCTTCTCGAACATTACCTGGATCCTGCGCGGGGCGCACTCCCTAACGATCTCCAGGTGCCGGTTGTTTTCGACAAAAGCCCAGACGATGTCGGGCTTCACCTCGTCCAGCATGCGCCTGTAGTCCTGGAAGAAGCGCACGCCGGCTCCTACCGACTTGCGCGCCTCGGCCGCCAGCTCGGCGTTCGGCTCGGCGATGGCGACGAGCCTGGCCGGAGTCTCACCCTTCGCCATCGTGTCCAGGTGACCCCAGACGTGCGAGTGCACCAAACCGACAATCGCGATCCTGTGTTCCTGGGCCAGCAAAGGCGCTAGCGACAGCCCGAGGAGGGCAACCGTCTTCTTCATGTCGTGCAGTGTAGCACCCGCCTATATTCCTCTCCACGGCCGTCAGGAACCCTGCGCACCGATTGCGGGCAGCCGGGCAGCCAATGTCACGCCCGCCCGCCGCACCGACGCCGGACGACGTGCTAGATTGGAGGACATCTGGGGGGGCCTGTCAGCGGATGAAGACCTTCGCCTCGATTTCATTGCTTGTGGCCGGATTCTCTAGCTTGGCGATAGCCCAGGCGCCGGCCGTGCAGGCACGGGACCTGGAGGCGCGAGGGGAGGCGGTAGCGGCTCAGCACGCGCTGCTCGGCGCCGTCCGCGGCGCGCCCGAGGACCCGGCGGCGGCGCTCAATTACGCCGAGTTCCTGGACCGCTACAACGACCCGGAAACCCGCGGCGCCTATGAGAGAGCCCTGCGGGTGCTCCAGGCTCCAGCACAGAGCGAGCCGCGGCGCCGGGTGGCCCGCAGGCTGGTCCTGCTGGACCTGCTCGAGGGCGACGGCTCCGCCGCGGCCAGGCACCTGGCGCTTTACCGCGAGACCGGCGGGGACGACTGGCCGGCCCAACTGCCCTCCCCCGGCCCGGCCGCGGAGCCCAAGTACACCACCGAGATCCCGGGCCCGCTGCGGTCGTTCGCGCGCATGGCGGCGCTCGACCCGGAGATCGCCCCCGAGGAGCTGCTGGCCGCGCTGGCGCGCAACGTGGTCACCAGCGGATACCGGGCCTCGACGGGCGGCGAGTTGCTCGAGACGACCGAATACATGAAGCTGATCCTGCGCTACCTCTCGCAGGCCCGCGAGCTGGCCAGGCTGGCCGGAGAGCAGAAGGTGATCCGGATCGAGACCTGCGACTCTCCGCAGACCGCCGACCTGCTGCGGATTCTGGGCCATCGCATGCGCGGCGGCTGCGGCGGCGAGGTGGTGCTGGAGACGGTCAACGCCAGCCGCGCCTTCCTCAGCATCGACTCCGGCTTCCCCATCGCCGAACTCGAGCAGGCTCTCAGGACCAACCGGCCCTTCGTGTACGAATACCGGCCGACGCGCTTGCCGCTGCTCTACGGGGCGGACTATTGGCTTACGGCGAAGGAGAAGCAGAGCGGCGACTTCATCGACGCGCTGCTGGCCGATCCGACGCTCTGCCGCGCCTACACGGGGATGTCGCGGCTCGACACCGAGACCGCGGAGACGCTGCGGAAGTCGGCTCCCCTGGCGCGGTTGAAGGCCTTCGCACACGTGCTGGATTTCTTCGGCGGCATGTTCGAGATCCGTAACGGCCAAGCGGTAGTGCCGGGCGGAGCCAGATCGGCGCCGATGTGGGCCGAGTTGGTGGGCGTGTCCCCGGACCAGGGCGCGGCGTTCTTCGAGCGGCTGATCTCGAAGGACGACGGCTGGATGGCCAGCTACTTCGACGCGCTGGCGCGCGCCGCCGGCCCGCTCCAGGACTATTTCACCGAGCCCCAGCGCATGAAGCGCTTCTACCTGGCCGTGCGAGGCAGAGTGACCAGCCCCGGACCAGCGCGGCCCGTGTTCCGCTCCAACGCCGACATGCTGCTGCTGACAACGCGGCTGCGGCTGGAGGCCGGCGGACAGCCCCACATCCCCGGGAATCTAGAGATCTGGAAGAACGTCTTCCTGCGCAACCGGCAGATCGCGAAGCACGAGGCCAGGCTCGCCCGTGGAACCGCTGCCTGGAAGGAGCCGGACGACGTGATCGAGGGGCTGTTCAACGTCTGCCGCTGGCCGACCGGCAACGAACCACTGAAGATCTTTCTAGCCCTAAGCGACCTGGGCCGCGGGCGTTCCAAGCCGCTGGAGGCGGCCACAGTCGAGCGCCTGGCGCGCGACTGGACGGCCTATGCGGCCCAGTATCCGATCTTCGGCGACGCACCGGCGGTCAGCGACGCGACCATCATCCAGTTCCTCGACACGGCCGGCGCGATCGGCCGCATCGCCGACCAGCAGCTCAAACAGGACGTGGCCGGCACCATGCAGGCGCTGGTCGGCCTGTGGGAGATCTTCACCCGCCAGGGATCGATCCCGGAGGCGGAAGCCGACCGGACGCTGGCCGCGCTGGCCGCACGTTTCGCCGCCATCCGCAACCAGCGCGAGCTGTTTGACGCCGGGCGCGACGGCGTGCAGGTGCTGCTGCGCGCCACGGGCTCGCCGGAGGGCGTTTCCCCCCAGGACCGCCTTCTGGACCTGCTCTCCGGCACCGCTAGCACAGCCGACACTGAAACGCAGGCCCAGGTCGTCCAGCAGATGGTCCGCATCTCGGAGGCGCAGCGTCTGGTGTCGCTGAAGACGCTGTTCGACCTGGCCGACAACCTGGCCAGCGTCTCGCGTGGCCAGAAGCTCGACCCGCAGCTCGTCGGCCGCTTGGCGTCGCGGATCGCCGAAATGCAGC
>JBEKLW010000351.1:0-3845 GCA_050008815.1 Bryobacteraceae bacterium | reverse complement strand
AACTACGGGCTGCCCGACGTCAGCTCGCTGGGCGTCCACTCCACGCAGGACCAGAACCGGCTGCTGTGGATGTTGGAAGCGGCCATGGCCAGCTTCGAGCCGCGGATCGCGGGTGCGCGGGTGACCATGGAACCGGTGGCCGGGAACGCGCGGGTGCTGCGGTTCCAGATCCAGGGGCTGATGCGGATCGATCCGGCTCCCGAGCGGGTCACGTTCGACACGGTGCTGGAGCTGACCAGCGGCGAATACGAGGTTAAGGGGGACTAGCGGGTGCGCGACGAGCTGCTCGACTACTACGAGCGGGAACTGACCTTCCTCCGCCAGATGGGCGCGGAGTTTGCCGAGAAGTACCCCAAGATCGCCTCGCGGCTGCTGCTGGAAGCGGACCGCTGCGAGGACCCCCACGTCGAGCGGCTGATCGAGGCCTTCGCCTTCCTGGCAGGCCGGGTCCACCTGAAAATCGACGATGAGTTCCCGGAGGTCACCGAGGCGCTGCTGGGCATCCTGTTCCCGCACTACATCCGGCCGGTCCCGGCGATGTCCGTGGCCGAGTTCCACCTGGACCCGGAGCAGGGCAAGCTGACGACGGGGCTGAAGGTGCCGCGGGGGTCGGTGCTGTACTCGCGACCGGTGGATGGGGTGCCGTGCCGTTTCCGGACCTGCTACGACCTGACGCTGTGGCCGCTGGCCATTGCCGAGGCGCAGTGGACCACGCCGGACCGGTTTCAGCCGGCCATTAAAGCGCCGAACGCGGTGGCGGCGCTGCGCATTCAGTTGCAGTGCTTCCCGGACGTTTCCTTTCAGCAGCTCGGGTTGCGGTCGCTGCGCTTCTACCTGAACGGGGAAAGCAACCTGGTCCACGCACTCTACGAGTTGCTGCTGAGCAACTGCGCGCAGATCCTGGTGCGCGACCCCTCCGAGCAGCGGCGAGGGCCGCTGGAGCGGCCGCTGGAGTTGCCGCCCGGCTCGCTGCGGGCGGTGGGCTTCGGCGAGGACGAGGCGATGCTGCCTTACTCGCGCCGCTCCTTCTGCGGCTACCGCCTGCTCCAGGAGTACTTCGCCTTCCCGGAGAAGTTCTTCTTCCTGGAGCTGACCGGCCTGGAGGCGCTGGCGGGGGCGGGCTTCGAGGGGCTGGCCGAGGTGGTGGTGCTGATCTCGCCCTTCGAGCGCAGCGAGCGCCAGCAGATGCTCGAGCTGAGCGTGTCGCCGAAGACGCTCCGGCCGGCCTGTGCGCCCATCGTCAACCTGTTTCCGCATACCGCCGAGCCGATCATGCTGGACCAGGTGCGGCACGAGTATCCGGTGGTGCCGGACGTGCGGCGCGGGCACGCGCTGGAGACCTTCTCGATCGAAGAGGTGGTCAGCACCAGTCCGCAGACGCAGGAGGTGGTGCAGTTCGATCCGTTTTTCTCCTTCCGGCACGCGCACTCCCGGGAGAAGAAGCAGACCTTCTGGCACGCCACGCGGCGGCCCTCTTCACGGCGGAACGACGAGGGAACGGAGGTCTTCCTTTCGCTGGTGGATTTGTCCGGGCGGCCGGCGCATCCGGGCGTGGACACGCTCACGGTGCGCTGCCTGACCACGAACCGCGACCTGCCGGCGAGGCTGCCGTTCGGCAACGAAGCCGGAGATTTCGAGATCGAGGGCATGCCCTCGATCCGGCGGATCGTGACGCTGAAGAAGCCGACGCCGACGCTGCGCGCGCCGGCCGGCAAGAGCGCGTTCTGGCGGCTGATCTCTCACCTCTCGCTGAATTACCTGTCGCTGGTGGGCGAGGGGCGGGAGGCGCTCCAGGAGATCCTGCGCCTGTACAATTTCAGCGACTCGACTTATCTGGAGAAGCAGATCCAGGGCATCACGGGTCTGGAGAGCCGGCGCCACTTCGCGCGCGTCGCGTCGGAGAGCGGGATCGCGTTCGTGCGCGGGACGCGCGTGGAGATGACGTTCGACGAGGAGCAGTTCGTGGGCGGCGGCGTCTACCTGTTTGCCAGCCTGCTGGAGCATTTCCTGGGGCTGTACGTGTCCATGAACAGCTTCAGCCAGCTCGTCGCGCGGACCGAGCAACGGAAAGAGGTACTCAGGGAATGGCCACCGCGGGCCGGGGAAGCACTGCTGCTGTGAGACCGGCGGCGTACGAGCCGGTCCGCGCGCGGCAAACCACGCCGCGGGGGACGGGTCTGTGCGCGGCGGAAACCGGGGAACGTTCCGTCTGTCCCCGGTTTATTTTGGAGCGTGGACGCCCATGACGCCCGCCGAGGAGCGCCAGGATCTGGAGCAGCAGCTCAGGAGCGAGCCCTACCGGTTCGGCTTCTTCCAGGCGGTGCGGCTGCTGGAGCGGCTGCGGCCGGGCTCGAAGCCGGTGGGGCGGTTTGCCAACCCGCGCCAGGAGGTGGCGCGGTTCGCGGCGCACAACACGGCCGAGTTTCCCGCCAGCGAAATCCAGTCGCTCGAATGGCGCGAGGACGCGCCGCCGCTGATGGCGGTGAACTTCATGGGCCTCACCGGGCCCGAGGGCGTGCTGCCGCTCTACTACACCTTGCTGGTGGCCGAGCGCATTCGCGCGCGCGACACCGCGCTGGCCGGCTTCCTGGACATCTTCAACCACCGCATGATCTCGCTGTTCTACCAGGCCTGGGAGAAGTACCGGTTCACCGTGCAGTACGAGCGGGGCAGCGGCGACCGGCTCTCGCAGTATCTGCTGGATCTGATCGGGCTGGGCACCAAGGGGCTCGCGGGGCGCCAGGCCGTGGCGGACACCTCGCTGATCTACTACTCCGGCCTGCTGGGGCAGCATCCGCGTTCCGCGGTGGGGCTGAGGCAGGCGTTGGAGGACTACTTCGAGGTGCCGGTGGAGATCGTGCAGTTCGCCGGGGCCTGGTACAGACTGGATGCGGAGACGCAGTGCTGCCTGTCGGAGGGCCGAGGCGAGTCGGAGCAGTTGGCGGTGGGCGCGGTGGTCGGCGACGAGGTGTGGGACGAGCAGTCGCGGGTGCGCATCCGGCTGGGCCCGCTGACGCTCGCGCAGTACGAGGACTTCCTGCCCAGCGGCACGGCGCACGCGCCGCTGCGGGCGCTGGTGAGTTTCTATTGCGGCGCCGAGCTGGACCAGGAGGTCCAGCTCGTCCTCCGGCGGGAGGAGGCCCCGGCCTGCGAGCTGGGGCGCGAGGACGAAGCCGCGCCGCGGCTGGGCTGGCTGACGTGGGCCCGGACCGCGGAGCTGACGCACGACCCGGGCGATACCATTCTGGAATTATGAATTTCACCGCGGAAACCGAGAGAAGAAACGGCAGAGGCAGTGTTTTCTCTGCGTCCTCCGCATCTCGGCGGTTGTAAAGAGGATTCTCATGAGCGTGGACATGAAGGCGGTCTTTTCGAAGTTGAATGCGGCGACGCGCGAGGTGCTGGATAACGCCATCGGCCTGTGCGTCGCGAACACGCATTACAACCTGGATATCGAGCACTACCTGGCGAAGCTGGCCGAGACGACCGACACGGACTTCGCGCGCGTGGCGAAGCACTTCGGCCTGGACGTCTCGCGCTTCGTGCGCGAGCTGACCTCGAGCCTGGACCGGCAGAAGCGCGGCAACTCCGGGCGGCCGGCGATCGGCCCGCCAGGTTGAGCGTCACACATACAAGGAGCAAGATCTTGAGAAGCAACTGCTGACCGGGCATCCTCTGTGAGAAGGACGCCCTGCTGTGACGAGTTGTGGCGCGGTGTCGCGGCGATCGTTTCATCTTCGCTGATTCCTCTTGGCGATTGAATCACTGTAGCGTCAGGTGCGGCGCGGCCTCTGGTGAAATGATGCAGGGTTCGATCCATTCACGGCCCAGGTTCTAACACCAGC
>JBEKLW010000350.1:0-3846 GCA_050008815.1 Bryobacteraceae bacterium | reverse complement strand
GACGGCGCGCTCCAGGATGGTGCCGCTGACCGGGGCGTGGATCACCGTATTGGCGAGCTGCGTCTCGAAGAACTGCACCGCGCCGCGCGCTTGCCGCACCTGGCCGCGCGCCTGGTCGGTCTCCTCCTGCCGCGGGCCGAGCCGAACCAGCTCGAAGCGCTTCTCCAGCGAGGCCACCCGGGCCACCTGCGCGTCGTAGCGCGCCTGGGCGTCATCCAGCGCCTGCTTCGAGAGCACGCCTTCGCCAACCAGTTGCCGGGTGCGGTTGAGCGTGAGGCGCGCATTGACCAGGTCGGCGCGCGCCTGCTCGACGTCCGCGCTGGCCTGGGCGATCTCCTGGGGCCGCGATCCGGCCTCCAGCTCCCGCAGATGCGCCTCCATGGAGGCGAGCTGCCCGCGCGCCTGCTCCAGTTGGGCGCGGTACTCTTCGTCCTCCAGCCGCACGATCACCTGGCCCTGCCGGACGCGGTCGCCCTTGTCCACCCCGATCCAGGCCACCCTGCCGACGACCTTCGCGCTGACCTCGATTTTGTGCGCCGCCACGATGTAGCCGGTGGCGTTCAGGATGACGCCCGGGCCGGAGGCGGAGGCGCCCGCCGCGGTCACCCGCGTCGTCTCGACCTCGACCGTGCTCGTCGAGCGCTGATAGAGCAGAAAACCGGCCACAAGCAGGACGACGAGGAGCGCGCCCGCGGCGATCCACGGCAGGACGGGCCGCCGCGCCTGGCCCTGCCGCTCCTGGCGATCGATGCGCAGATTGCTGAGGTCGCTGGCCATGTGACGCTCTCCTTATCCCTCGCGCAAGGCGTTGAGGATCTCCTTCTTGGCCGCCATCCGCGCCGGAAACACGCCGCCGAGCGCGCCCATGAGCAGCGCGAACCCCACGCCGGCCGCCATGATCGACGGGCTGACGCGGAAATCGAACGCGATCTCGCTGAAGGTGACGAGGTTGCCGATGCCGGCCGTCATGCCGTTCAGCGGAAGCACCAGCAGGCAGCCCAGCACGCCGCCGGCGGCCGATAGCAGCAGCGATTCCAGAAAGAAGCTGAGCAGGATGCTGGCGCGCGAGAAACCCAGCACGCGCAGGGTGCCGATCTCGCGCGCGCGCCGGGAGACGGCCGCGTACATGGTGTTCATCGCGGCGAAGCTGCTGCCCACGGCCATGATGACGGCCACCATCAATCCTACGTACTGCACCGGCTTGCCCGAGTTCGTCTGTTGTTCGTAATAGGCCTTCTCGGTCTGCGCGGAGCAGTTCAGCCGGCGGTCGTCGTTGATGTCGCGGATGAGCGCGCTCACGGCCACCGCGTCGGTGGCGCGGACCAGCGCCGAGCTCAGCACCGAGGAGCGGTTGAAGTCGGCGCTCACCTCATCTACGTCGCCGAAGATCTCGCTGTTGGATGCGGTTTGGCCGGCGTCCATGATGCCGACCACGCGCCAGTCGCCGCGGCCGAAGCGAATCGTGCGGCCCAGCGCCGCCCCCGGGAACCGGCCGGCGATCGAGCGCCCGACGACGACCTCGCGCTGGCCGCTCTCGAACCAGCGCCCTTGAGCGAGCCTCACCTGGTCCCGCATCTCGATCCCCGCCCCGGATAGCCCGCGCAGCGTCACGTTCATCCCGTCCGGGTTGCTTCGGCTCGGCAGGTTGATCACGGTGACGAGCTCCAGCGAGGCCATCGGCTCGCCCCCGCGGCTGCGCGCGATGCCCGGCTTGGGCCTCAGGTCCTGGTAGGCGGTGCGGAGGAAGTTGCTCGCCAGCTCGGAGTCGGACCCCTTCCGCAGGACGAGCACGTTGAGCGGGTGGCCGGAGGCGGCGAAGGCCGTATCCAGGCCGTGGACCAGCGCCAGGATCGCCAGCAAGACCGCGACCGTCAGCGCGATGCCCAGCGCGGTCATGATGGTGGTCGTCTTCCGGACCACCAGGTTGCGCAGGTTGTAGGAGATGGGGATCGCTGCCATGAGCTGCTCCTAGCCGGCGTGCCGCACGGCATTCACGATCGAGGTGCGCGCCGCCGCCAGCGCGGGAACCACAGAGCTGGCCACGCCGATCAGCACCGCCAGCCCCAGGCACACCGCCGCCGTCGCCGGCTGGATCGCCAGGCGCCGAAACAGCTCGAAGCCGATCGGACCCATGCGCACCAGAGCGCACAGCCCGCTGGCCAGCAGCAGCCCCAGCGCGCCCCCCGCCAGCGAGATGATCACCGCTTCCCCGAGGATGATGCCCGTCACCTCCCCGGTGGTGAAGCCGAGCGTCTTCAGGATCCCAACCTCCTGGATCCGCTCGCGCACCGACATCGCCATCGTGTTCGCCGAAACCAGCAGGATGGTGAAGGTCACGGCAGCGCAGATGCTCAGCAGGAACGCCTTCACGTTGCCCAGAAACGAGAGAAAGCTCAGTCCGAACTGCTGCTCGGACTCGGTCTTCGTCTCGAACGACGTGTTGCGGAACGTCGCATCGACGTCGCGTGCAATGCGGGGCACCGATTCGGGACTGTCGGCCAGGATGCTGAAAGCACCGACCATCGAGCCCCGCCCGCGCGAGATGCTCTCTTCCAGGTACTTCCAGTGGAAGTAAAGGACCTCGGCGTTCTCGGGGGCGTCAAAGATGGCACGCACCTTCAGCTCCAGCGTCACCGGGAAGATGTCACCCACCAGGGTGATCCGGTCGCCCGGCTTGAAGTTCAGCCGGTCGGCCAGCATGCGCCCCACCAGGCACCCGGTCCGGTCCTGCAGGAAGGCCTTCTTCTGGTCCTCGGGAACGCTCATCTCACCGCGCAGGGTGAAGAGGCTCTCGGGCGCGATTGCCATGCGCGCAAAGAAGTTCTTGGGATCGCGGCTGTCCTTGTAGGCCCCGCCGAACCACTGCAATATCCCCACCTCCCGCACGCCGCGGATGGAGCGGATCTTGTCGCGGTAGTACATCGGCATCGAGACAGCCAGCGAGACGCGGTTGCGCGTCACCAGCCGCAAGGCCTGGTACGCCGACGGCTTCGAGAAGTAGAAGGCCGCGTAGACCGCCAGCAGCACGCCCAGCAGGCACAGGGAGATCCCGGTGCTAACCACCGTCAACGCCGTCCGGCGCCGGTTTCGCCAACTGTTCTTGAACATCAGCGAGACGAACCGCAGCATTGAATCCATTCTACCTAACGCTTGCCGGCGGCTCGCCCGGGCCGTAATCCGTCCGCAAGAACGCGCAGCAGCGTGTATGGATTGGCAATCGGTGCGTAGCCCGCCTGAGGGCGTCAGGTGGAGCGGGCTTTCAGCCTGCAACGGCGGCGTCCTTGCCGCCGGGAAGCGCCGATGCCGGCAGGAAAGCCGGCATGGCAGCCTGGAAAGGCCGCTCCACGCCGTGGCTGGCGACCGCAGTCGTGGTGAGAGATGCGGGCGAGTGCGGGGACAGGCTCGGGAGACGTCGCGCCAGACGTCGGCTGAAGCCGACGCTGCACGCTGAAGCGCGCGCCACGACAGGAGCCGCGCCGGCAAACGGACGGATTACGGGCCGGCCGCGGGCGCGGCGATGGCGTTACACTAGCCTGCGTTGGACGACGAGAGCTACATGCGGGAGGCGCTCGCGTTGGCGCGCGAGGCCGAAGCGGCCGGCGAGGTCCCGGTCGGCGCCGTGGTGGTCGCGGGCGGCCAGATCGTGGGTCGCGGCCGCAACTCGCCCCTGGCGCGGCTGGACCCCACCGCCCACGCCGAGATTCTGGCCCTGCGGGAGGCCGCCACGGCCACAAAGAACTACCGGCTCGAAGACGCCGCCATGTACGTCACGCTGGAGCCCTGCGTCATGTGTGCCGGAGCGCTGGTGGCGGCGCGCATCCGCCGGGTGGTCTTCGGCGCACGCGA
>JBEKLW010000035.1:0-10798 GCA_050008815.1 Bryobacteraceae bacterium | reverse complement strand
AAGACCGGGCACGTGCTGATCATCCTCGACAACGGCACCACCGCCATGACGGGCCTGCAGGAGCACCCCGGCACCGGCCGCACGCTCGACCACCAGCGCACGGGCAGAGTGGTCTTCGAGGACCTGGCGCGGGCTCTGGGCGTGCCGCGGGTGCACGTCGTCGATCCAACGCTCGACCCGCCGGGCTTTGAGCGCCTGGTGGCCGAGTGCCTGGCCAGCGGCGAGGTGTGCGTGATCGTGGCGCGCCGCACCTGCCTGCTCGCCACGGGGAAGATCAAGGAGATCGAAAAGTGCCTCAGCGCGCGGTAGTCAACCTCGTCTTCGCCGGACTGGGCGGCCAGGGCGTGCTGAAGGCCTCCGACATCGCCGCCGAGGCTGCGTTCCGGGCCGGCCATGATGTGAAGAAGGCCGAGGTCCACGGCATGAGCCAGCGCGGTGGGTCGGTGACCAGCGACGTGCGCTTCGGCGCGCAAGTCTGGAGCCCGATGGTGCCGCCGGGCGAGGCCGATTTCCTCATCGTGCTCGCGCCGGACCAGGTCGAAGTCGCGCGCTGGCAGCTTCGCCCGGACGGCGTGCTGATCGCCCCCGGCAGGCTGGGCGAGAAAAAGCTCCCGAACAAGAAGGCGCTCAACGTGGCGCTGCTCGGCATACTGAGCAGGCTTCTCGACATCCCCGAGGAGCACTGGCTCGAAGCCATCCGCTTGAACCTGCCGCAGAAGGTTCAGCAAGCCAATCTGCTCGCGTTCGAGATGGGCCGCGAGGCGGCGCGCACGGAGCTGACGTCATGACCGGTCTCAAGGCCTGCGGCGGGATCGAGATATGAGCGTAGCGCGCAGGATCGTCGCCGACATCGAGCGCGCCTCCTGGATCCGGAGGATGTTCGAGGAGGGCCGGCGTCTCAAGGCCGAGCGCGGCGCCGACAAGGTCTTCGACTTCACGCTGGGCAACCCCGAGGTCGAGCCGCCGGAGCCGGTCCTCGAGACGCTGCGGCGTGTGGTGGCCGGGAACCGCCCGCACAGCCACGGCTACATGCCGAACGCCGGCTTTCCCGCGGTGCGGGCCGCCGTCGCCCGAAGACTCGAGAAGCGCACGGGCCTGCCGTATACGGCCGAGCACATCCTCATGACCTGCGGCGCGGCGGGCGCCTGCAACGTGCTGCTGAAATCGGTGCTCGACCCCGGCGACGAGGTCATCGTCCTGGCGCCGTTCTTCCCCGAATACCGCTTCTACATCGAGAACCACGGCGGGCGCGTCGTCCCGGTGGAGACGACCGCTGAGTTTCAGCTCGACATCGATCGCATCGCCGCCGCGATCACGCCGCGCACTAGGGCGATCCTGCTCAACTCGCCCAACAATCCCAGCGGCGCCGTGTATCCGGCCGAGGCGCTGGCCGAGCTGAACGTGATGTTGGCGCGGCACCCGAACGTAATCGTGGTGAGCGACGAACCTTACCGGGCGCTCGTCTTTGACGGCCGGACGGCGCCGGAGACCGCTGCGATCATCGAGCGCTGCGCAATCACGGATTCGTGGTCCAAGGCCGCCGCGCTCGCCGGCGAGCGGATCGGCTACCTGGCGCTCTCGCCGCGGATCGCCGAATGGGCCGTCCTGCGCGACGCCGCGACGTTCGCCAACCGCGTCCTGGGCTTCATCAACGCGTCCGCCATCTGGCAGCTCACCATGTCGGAGGCGCCCGAGGCAACCATAGACGTCGCGGCCTATCAGGCCAAGCGCGATCTGGTTTGCGGGGCGCTCGCCGGGATGGGGTACGAGCTCACGCGCCCCGCCGGCACCTTCTACGTCTTCCCGAAGACGCCGATCGCCGATGACGTTGCCTTCATCCGCCTGCTCCAGCGCGAAGGCGTGCTGGCCGTGCCCGGCTCGGGGTTTAGCCGGCCGGGCCACTTCCGGCTGTCGTTGACCGTTCCGCGCGGCACGATCGAGCGCAGCCTGCCGGCCTTCGAGCGGGCGCGCACCGCCGCGCGGTGAGAAAAGCAGGTTAACCCGCGGGCGGGGCCGCACGTCTCTGTAAACTGATGCCTTGCGAATTCCTCTTGCCCCCCGGGGCTTTTGGGGCGAAACTTAAGTTCGGGAGGAGTGGTGAGCCTGAAGATCTCTGAAGGTGTGCTTGTTCGCGACCCCGCCGAGCGCTGGACCACGGCCGACTCGGGCGAGCTCTACGACGTGGCGAGCTGGGGTAAGGGCTACTTCTCCGTCGGCGCCAACGGGCACGTCTACGTGCACCCCACCAAGGAGCCGGCGCGCGCGATCGATCTCAAGGAGCTGGTCGATACGCTGGTGCTGCGCGGCATCTCTCTCCCCATTCTGATTCGCTTCGCGGAGATCCTCTGCCACCGGCTGGGCGAGATCCACGCCGCCTTCCAGAGCGCCATTAGCGAGCAAGGCTACAAGGGCGAGTATTGCTGCGTGTACCCCATCAAGGTGAACCAGCAGCGCCAGGTGGTCGAAGAGGTGTTCCGTTTCGGCCGGCCGTACCACTACGGGCTCGAAGCCGGGTCCAAACCCGAGCTGCTGGCGGTGCTGGCGGTCGCCGACAACGAGACGCCCATCATCTGCAACGGCTTCAAGGACGACGAGTACATCGAGATGGTCATGCTGGCAACGAAGATCGGCCGGCAGATAACTACCGTCGTCGAGAAGTACACCGAGCTGGACCTGGTGGCCCGACACGCGCAGCGCATCGGCGTCAAGCCCCGCATCGGCCTGCGGCTGAGGCTGGCCAGCCGCGGCGCGGGAAGGTGGAAGTCCTCGGGCGGGTACCGGTCGAAGTTCGGCCTGACGGTGAGCGAAGCGGTACGCGCGCTCGAGCAGCTCAAGTCCCTCGGCATGGCGGACTGCCTGGAGTTGCTGCACTTCCACCTGGGCAGCCAGATCACCAACATCCGCCACATCAAGGCGGCGGTGATCGAGGCGGCGCGCATCTACACCGAGCTGGCCCGGGGCGGCGCCGGGCTGAAGTACCTGGATGTGGGCGGCGGCCTGGGCATCGACTACGACGGCTCGCAGACCGACTTCGAGTCCAGCGTGAATTACACGCTCCAGGAATACGCCAACGACGTCGTCTACCACGTCCAGAGCGTCTGCGACGAAGCCGCCGTGCCGCACCCGACGATCGTCTCCGAGAGCGGCCGCGCCGTGGTGGCCTACCACAGCGTGCTGGTTTTCAACGTGCTCGGGGTGACCGGCTTGGGCGAGCAAGACCCGCCGCCGGAGGTCTCACCCGAGGCCGAGCAGCCGCTGATCGACCTCCAGGAGACCTACCGCTCGCTCAGCGCCAAGAACTTGCTGGAGAGCTTCCATGACGCGCAGCAGGCGCTCGACCAGGCGCTGAACCTCTTCAGCCTCGGCTACCTGCCGATCGAGCAGCGCTCCCTGGCCGAGAACCTCTATTGGGCGATCTGCCGGCGGGTGAAGAAGCTGGCCGCGGACCTGGAGTATTTCCCCGAGGAGTTCGAGGGCCTCGACGCGATGCTCTCGGACACCTACTTCGGCAACTTCTCCATCTTCCAGAGCATGCCCGATAGTTGGGCGATTAAGCAGCTCTTCCCCATCATGCCGATCCACCGGCTGGAGCAGCGGCCCACGCGCGGCGCCGTGCTGGGCGACATCTCCTGCGACTCGGACGGCAAGATCGACCAGTTCATCGACCGCCGCGACGTCAAGCGCACCCTCCCCCTGCACCAGTTCAACGGGGATGAGTATTACCTGGGCGCGTTCCTCATCGGCGCCTACCAGGAGATCCTGGGCGATCTGCACAACCTGTTCGGCGACACCAACGCCGTGCACGTCAGCCTGAACGGCAACGGCGAGGTCTTGCTGGACAACGTCATCAAGGGCAACACGGTCCGCGAGGTGCTCGCCTACGTGCAGTTCAACGCCGACACGCTGCTGGCCCAGTTCCGCAACGACGTCGAGGCCGCGCTGCGCGAGGGCAGGATCGGTTACGAGGAGTCGGGCCGCCTGCTGCGTTTCTACGAAGCGGGCCTGCACGGCTACACCTACCTCGAAGACGCCCACGACCGCTAGGCCGGCGTCCGGGCGCCTGAGAATGACCGGGGGCACTCCGGGCCGGTCGCCCCAACTGCCTGATTCTAATGACCCATAGACGTGTACCCGGGGTCTCTTCTCGCCGCGTTGACATCATGATGCCTTCCACGTTAGCATCTAAGTGTGAGAACGACTCTCTCCCTGGATGACGACGTCGCCAGCCTTCTCAACAAGGAGATCCGCCGCTCTGGAGCATCCTTCAAGGAGGCGGTCAACCGCTTCCTCCGCCTGGGGCTGATGGCGTCCAAGCAACAGAACCGGAAACCGTTTGTGGTGACTCCCCGCCCGATGGGCCTTCCTCCGGGGCTCAGTTACGACCATGTCGAGGAGTTGATTGAGGCGCTGGAGGGCGCTTCGCACAAGTGATCGTTCTCGACGCCAACCTTCTTCTCTACGCCTACGACACCACCTCGCCACACCACGCCAGAGCCCGGGACTGGATCGAGCGCGTACTCTCGAGCGGGACGCCCGTGGGGCTGCCGTGGCAGACGGCCGCGGCGTTTCTGCGGATCATGACGAATCCCAGGCTTCCTGGCCAACGGTTCACCCTCGAAGAGGCGGCGCGAGTAATCGACCAGTGGTTTGAACAACCCAACGTCCGGCTGCTGGCGCCCGGCGATGGTCACTGGCCCCTTCTCCGCCAGATGCTGATCGATGGCCAGGCCCGCGGTCCCCTGGTTGCCGACGCGCAACTCGCCGCGCTGACCATCGAGTATGGCGGTGTGCTCCACACCACCGATCGCGACTTCGCCCGCTTTCCCGGACTGCGCTGGACCAACCCGCTGGCGTAGCCCGGATGTTTCACCAGCAATCTGCTGCCTCGCTCACCCGGTGACTCGTTTCCACGCGCGGCCGCATTCATGGAGAATGAACGTGTACGTCTCCCCACGCTCTGCTGGCCGCCGCGGTGCTCGTCACGGCCTGCTCGACAATCGAGCCGCTGGCCTGGCTGGCCGCCGACGCGGCATTGAAGTTCGATCCGTTCGACCCGCAAGCCATCCTGGAAGCACTGGAGAGCGTGGTGAGCGATGCAGCGCTCCGCGCGCGCCTGTCAGAGGCCGGGCCGGCGCGGGCCGCCGAATTCTCCTGGCGGAAAGCGGCCCAGGCCACGCTGGAGGTCTTGCGCGAAGCGGCCTCGGAAAAGGCAATGGTACACTTACCATGAAAAACACGGCGCCTACTCCCGACCCCGTCGCCCGCTCGCTCGCAATGGAGCGGCGAAGCGACTCGAGCGGGTGGTCGCGGAACTAGTGCGAATCGGAGGATCGTGTGAGCGCAGCGACAGAAAAGACTCCGTTGGCAGACCGCGTCTCCCTCAAGGAGAAGATTGGGTACTCGCTTGGGGACGCGGCCTCGAACCTGTATTGGAAGACCTTTGAGTTCTTCCTTATCATCTTCTACACGGACGTTTTCGGCATCTCCGCCGCCGCCGTTGGCACGATGCTACTCGTCACGCGAATGGCCGACGCGGTCGCGGACCCGGTCATGGGAGCCATCGCCGACCGGACCAAGACACGCTGGGGCCATTTCCGGCCCTATGTCCTGTGGTTCGCGCTCCCGCTCGCCGTGGCCGGCGTGCTCACCTTCACGACCCCGAACCTCGGTGGCGGCGCCAAGCTGGTCTACGCCTATGTCACGTACTGCCTCCTGATGTTCTTGTACACGGCGGTGAACATCCCCTACACGGCGCTCATGGGCGTGATGACGCCGAACTCGCCCGAGCGCACCTCCATCTCTTCGATCCGCTTCATCGGCGCCTTCACCGCCGGGGTGTTCGTCCAGTACTTCACCCTGAGATTCGTCAAGTTCTTCGGCCATGGCGATGATGCACGCGGCTGGCAGCTCACCATGGTGCTATACGGCGTCCTCGCCATCATCATGCTCGTGCTGTGTTTCGCCAGCACCCGCGAGCGTGTCGCCCCGCCCCCGCAGCAGGACTCGGACCTCAAGCGCGACCTGCGCGACCTGTTCCGCAGCCGGGCGTGGCTGGTTCTGGTCGGCGTGCTGCTCCTGATCCTGGCGGCGTTCGTCATCAAAGGCTCCGCATCGGCTTACTACTTCAAGTACTTCGTCAAGCGCGAAGACCTCCTGGGCCTGTTCCTGGTGTCGAACGGTCTGGCGTTCCTGGCGGCTGTCTCGATCACGTCGCACCTGGCAAAGCGGTTTGGCAAGAAGCCCCTCTTTATGATGGCGATCGGAATCGGGGCCCTGGTGATCGCGGGCTTCTGGTTCCCGGGGCCGCCGGACATCCGGCTCATGTTTGGGCTGCAAATCGTTTCCAGCTTCGTGATCGGGTTCAACTCGCCGCTGGTCTTCGCCATGTTCGCCGACACGGCCGACGATGCGGAATGGCGGACCGGCCGCCGTACCACAGGGCTGGTCTTCGCCTCGGCCATATTCAGCACCAAGATCGGCGTGGCGGTCGGCGCATGGATGTTCGGTCTGGTCCTCGCTTACTACGGCTACGTTGCCAACGTGCCCCAAACCGCCCGCTCGCTCCAGGGGATCGTGCTGTCGATGAGCTGGATTCCCTGCGCGCTAATGATCCTCGCCACCGCCCTCATGCAGCTCTATCCGCTCGACGAGGCTCTGATGGTGAAGATCGAGGCGGATCTCAAAACGCGCCGTGGCGAGATCGAGCCAGGCGCCTGAGGGAGTTTCTTGTTATGAAGACAACCTTGCTGTGGGCTTGCGCCCTTGTGATCGTGGCGCTCGGGGCAGTCTGCTGGAGCGCCGGGCCGGCTGCTACTATCGATCTGACCGTGCAGAAATGGCAGGGCAATGCCATCTCCTACTCCGGCTACCGCGCCGGGCAGCACCCCCAACAGAACCGGTTCCCCACCCTGGCACAGGTCTTGGAAGATCTTAGGATCCTGGAAAGGAACTGGAAGCTCATCCGTCTCTATGGGACGGACCAGCACTCCCAGGATGTCCTGGAGGTCATCCGGCGGGGGCGAATCGGTCTGAAGGTGATGCTCGGCATCTGGCTCGACGGCAAGCCCGGCCACGAAGGCGAGAACGCGACGCAGATTGCGACCGGAATACGCCTGGCCAACACATACAAGGAGATCGTGATAGCGGTGAGCGTGGGCAACGAGATCCTGGTGTCCTGGTCCGACCACAAGTTGACGGAAGAGAGAACCATCGAGTACGTGCAGCAGGTCAGGAAGGGGGTGAGCTGCCCGGTCACGGTTGCCGACGACGTGCTCTACTGGCGCCAGCCGGAGGCGAAACTGGCCAGCGCCGTGGATTTCATCACCATGCACACGTACCCCATGTGGGGCCGCGAGGACATCGATACGGCCATTCCATCGACGATCCGGCACTACCAGAGCGTGCGCAAGGCCCATCCGGGGAAGACGATCGTCCTTGGCGAGGCCGGCTGGGCCTCCTATACCGAGGGGGAACGTCACGCCCCGCGGGCCGGCGACGAGAAGAAGCAGAAGCGCTACTACGAGGAGCTTACGGCCTGGGCGAGGGCCAACAACGTGACGGTCTTCTGGTTCGAGGCGTTCGACGAGCCCTGGAAGGGGAGCGGCACCGAAGGACACTGGGGTCTGTTCTCGGAGGGCCGGAAAGCCAAGCTGGCCATGCAGCCGCTCTATCCGGACCTGATGCCGGTGGGGCCGACCTCGCCGGGCTACGATCAGCCGCCCGCTCCCGCCGCGACGGGTGGCCTGTGAGCGGCCGAATGGCTTTCGTCGCGGAAGCGGCGTGGAAGAGCCGCCGGCGCCAGGTGGAAGGCGGCTTGATCGAGATCGGCGGCGAACGTTTCTACCGCATCGTCCACTATGACGCGATGCCGCCGTTCCTGATGAGCCTGGTCAGCGACTCGGATCATTGGATGTTCGTCTCGAGCACCGGCGCCCTCACCGCCGGGCGCCGCGATCCCGACCACGCCCTGTTCCCTTATTGCACGGACGACCGCATCCACGACAGCCAGGACCAGACCGGCGGCAAGACGATCCTCCTGGTCGCGCGCGGCGGGCGGACCTCGCTGTGGGAGCCCTTTTCGCAGCGCTACGAGGGCCTGTACCGCGTCACGCGGAGCTTGTCGAAGAGCGTCTGCGGCAACAAGCTCGTCTTCGAGGAGGTCAACCACGACCTGTCGCTGTCCTTTTCCTGCACGTGGATGACCAGCGAGCATTTCGGCTTCATCCGGCGTTCGGCTCTGGCCAACTTGGATACGGAGCCCGTCGAGGCCGATCTTCTGGACGGCATCCAGAACCTGATTCCGCACGGCCTGACACGCCGGTTCCAGATGGAGTACAGCACCCTGGCGGACGGATACAAGGAGAATGAACTGGAGCCCGAGACGGGCTTGGGCCTTTTCAAGCTCAGCTCCGTTCCGGCCGATCGGCCCGAGCCCAACGAGGCGCTCCGCGCGACCACGGTCTGGTGCGAAGGCCTGGAGACCGCCAGGCGGCTCCTTTGCTCCGTGCAGATGGACCGCTTCCGGCAAGGGGACCCGGTAGAGCAGGAGACGCTCATCCGCGGAAGGCGCGGGGCGTACCTCGTCAGCACCCGGCTGGCGCTTCCCGCGGGCGGCCGCCAGGAGTGGGACATGGTGGCGGACGTCGATCAGGATGCCGCCGCAGTGGCGGCCGTGGCGCGTCTGCTCAAGTCCGGGGAAAACCTGCGCGCCCGGATCGACGAGGACATCGAGCGCGGCACGCGCAACCTGGTTCGCATCGTGGCCGGGGCCGATGGCCTCCAACTCACCGGCGACGATCTCAGTTCCTGCCGGCACTTCTCGAACGCCCTCTTCAACACCATGCGCGGCGGCATTCCCGGCTGCGGCTACTGGATTTCCCGCTCCGACTTCAAGGCATTCATCGCCCAGGCCAACCGGGCGGTGTCCGAGAGGCGGGCCGCCTTCCTCGACGCGCTGCCGGAAACGCTCCTTCACGGCCGTCTCCTGGCGCTGGCGCGCGACGAGCGGGACCCGGATCTTGAGCGCCTGGCGCACGAATACCTGCCGCTGACCTTCAGCCGCCGCCATGGCGATCCCAGTCGTCCCTGGAACATCTTCGCCATCGAAGTGAAGGGCGAGCACGGGGAGAGGATTCTCAATTACCAAGGCAACTGGCGGGACATTTTCCAGAACTGGGAGGCGCTGGCGCTCTCGTTTCCGGGTTACGTCGAGAGCATGATCTTCAAGTTCGCCGGCGCCTCGACGGCGGACGGCTACAACCCCTACCGGATCATGCGCGACGGCTTCGACTGGGAGGTGCTCGATCCCCACGACGCGTGGTCCTTCATCGGCTACTGGGGCGATCACCAGGTGGTCTACCTGTTGAAGCTGCTCGAGGTCTCGATGCGCTATCATCCCGGTGCCATCCCCAGCCTTTTGACACGCCGCGTATTCACCTACGCCAACGTTCCCTACCGCATCAAGCCGTACACCGCGCTGATCGAGGACCCGCACAACACCATCGAATTCGACGCCGCCCTCGACCGCGAGATCCGCGAGCGCGCGGCCGCGATGGGAGCGGACGGCAAGTCCTTGCTCGGCGCGGACGGCGCACCCTGCCGCGCGAATCTGGCCGAAAAGCTGGTGGTGCTGTTGCTGGCGAGGCTCTTCAACTACGTTCCCGGGGCCGGTCTCTGGATGAATACGCAGCGGCCGGAGTGGAACGACGCCAACAACGCGCTGGTGGGCTACGGCGTATCCATGGTGACGCTCTGCTACCTGCGCCGCTTCCTGTCCTTCTGCCGCGGTGTCTTCGCCACCGCCGCGACGCCCACGATCGAATTCTCTTCGGAAGTCGCGGAAGCCTTCCGCCGCGTGCTCGAGGCGCTGGAGCGGCACCTGCCGCTGCTCGACGGCCCGATTTCTGGCCGGGACCGCAAGGCCATCCTGGATGCCCTGGGCAGCGTGGGCAGCAACTACCGAGCCCGGCTTTACGCCCAGGGGTTTTCGGGGGCTCGGTCGCCGCTCAGCGTCGCGGAACTGAGCGCATTCTGCGAGGCGGCGCTGCGGCACATCGACCACTCGATTCGCGCCAACCGGCGGGACGACGGCCTGTATCACACTTATAACCTCATGAAAGTGGACGGCGGCCAGATCGTGATTCGCCGCCTGTACGAGATGCTCGAAGGCCAGGTGGCGGCGCTGAGCTCCGGCGCGCTCTCCGCTCCGGAATCGGCCGCGCTGCTGGATGCCCTTCGGAGCAGCCGCCTCTACCGCGCCGACCAGAACAGCTACATCCTCTATCCCGACCGCAGGCTGCCCGGGTTTCTCGAGAAAAACAACATTCCTGCGGCGGCCATCGCGGAATCGAAGCTGCTGGCCGCGATGATCGAGTGCGGCGACCGGCGCATCGTGGTTCAGGACGTCAACGGCGTGGCTCACTTCAACGCGGCTTTCCGGAACGCTACGCCGCTCAAGCAGGCGCTGGCGGCGCTGAAGGACACCCCGTACCGCGATCTGGCGGAGAAGGAGAGCGCGCGAATCCTCGGGCTGTACGAGGAGGTGTTCGATCACCAGTCCTTCACCGGCCGCTCCGGCACGTTCTACAAGTACGAGGGGCTGGGCTGCATATACTGGCACATGGTTTCGAAGCTGCTGGTGGCGGTTCAGGAGGCGCTGGACCGGGCCGCGTGCGCGGGTGAGGACGCATCGGTGATCGATCGCCTCCAGCGCCACTTTCGCGAAATCCGCGAGGGCATCGGCGTTCACAAGCCGCCGGAGGCGTATGGCGCCATGCCCATCGATCCGTACTCCCACACG
>JBEKLW010000349.1:0-3848 GCA_050008815.1 Bryobacteraceae bacterium | reverse complement strand
CTGACGAACGAATCCGCCATGGGCGAACAGACGCTGACGCTCCGAAAAGCCTGGGGCGTCTACGACCGCTGGCTGAACGACCCACGCGTGGAGTTCTATCCGGAACCGCGCGGCCTGGACGCCGGATTCCGCCAAGCCACGGCGCCCTTCGCGGGCAAGGCAGCCCCAAAATGGGTCGGCGACTGCTTCCTGCTGGCGTACGCCAACGAGAGCCATGCCACGCTCGTCACATTCGACAAAGCGCTGCTCGCTCTGGCCCGCAAACAAGGTTGCTCAGGCGTGATCCCCGGTTGAGACGGCCCTAAGACGCCGCTGACTCTGTTAGACCGAGGACTGATGAACCGCAGAGACGCCGAGACCGCCCCTTTCAAATAGGTATTTCTCTGCGTCTCCGCGTCTCTGCGCTGAAAAAGGCTGCTCTTACCCCCGCCGCTCCTTCTCGGTCATGAGCGCTTCGATGTTCACCAGCTCGGTGGGGTAGTCGCCGGTGTAGCAGGCGTAGCAGTACTCGTGCTTATCGTCGGCGACCGCCTCCCGCAAGCCGGCGAGCGACAGGTAGCCGAGCGAGTCGGCCTCGATGAACCGCCGGATCTCCTCCACCGTGTTGTTGGCGGCGATCAGCTCGCGCTTGGTCGGCGTGTCCACACCGTAGAAGCAGGGGGAGCGCGTCGGCGGGCAGGTGATCCGCACGTGCACCTCGCGCGCCCCCGCGTTGCGCATCATGCGGACGATCTTGCGCGAGGTGGTCCCGCGCACGATCGAGTCATCCACCAGCACCACGCGCTTGCCCTCCAGCAGATGCCGTACCGGGTTCAGCTTCAGCTTCACGCCGAAGTCGCGGATGGCCTGCGACGGCTCGATGAACGTGCGCCCGATGTAGTGGCTCCGGATCAGGCCGTGCCGGAAGGGGATGCCCGCTTCGGCCGCGTAGGCGATGGCGGCGGCCACGCCCGAGTCCGGCACCGGCACCACTACGTCGGCCTCCACAGGGTGCTCGCGCGCCAGCAGCCGCCCCAGCATCTCGCGCGACTCCTGCACCGAGCGGCCGAAGACGATCGAATCCGGCCGGGAGAAGTAGACATGCTCGAAGACGCACTGCGCCCTGGGCCGCTCCGGGCAGTAGCGCTCGCGGGCCAGGCCCTCGGGGCCCACCGTCACCATCTCGCCCGGCTCGATTTCGCCCATATAGGCCGCGCCGATCAGGTCGAAGGCGCAGGTCTCCGAGGCGAAGGCCCAGCTCTTCTGGCCGCCGGAGAGCTCCATCTGGCCCATCGCCAAGGGCCGGAAACCGTGCGGGTCGCGCGCCAGGAGAATGCGGTCCTGCGCCAGGAACACCAGCGAGAAGGCGCCTTCGAGCTGAAGCAGGGCCTCGCGCAGCGCGCCGGCTAGCGTCCGCTCGCGCGACCGCGCCACCAAATGAAGGATGACCTCGGTGTCGCTCGAGGCTTGGAAGATGGAGCCGTCGCGCTCCAGTTCTTGCCGCAGCTCGGCGGCGTTGGTGATGTTGCCGTTGTGCGCCACGGCGATGCGCCCCTTGTTGCACGCCACCGCGAACGGCTGGGCGTTGCGCAGCACCGTGGTGCCCGCCGTCGAGTAGCGCGTGTGCCCGATGGCCAGGTGGCCGGGGAGCTTGGCCAGCGCCTCGGGCGTGAAGATGTCGGCCACGTAGCCCATCTCCTTGAGGCAGTAAACCTCGCGCCCGTCCCCCGAGGCGATGCCCGCGCTCTCCTGCCCGCGATGCTGCAAAGCCTGCAGCCCCAGGTAGGCCAGGTTGGCCGCCTCCGGATGGCCGTAGATGGCGACAACCCCGCACTCGTCGCGGTATTTGTCCGTGCTCACGTTAGCCCCTCAAGCCGGCTGCGAGCGCCCGCTCCCAGGCCTCGTGCAGCTTTGCGATCTCGCAATCGATCAACGCACGCCCCTGGTCGCGTACTCCGAGGCGGCCCGCCACCGTCGTACCCACGCTCAGCGCCTCTACTCCATTGTCGCGCGCCACGCGCTCGATTTCCTCGGGGCGGTCCGTCGAAATCAGGACGCGGGACGGCCCTTCGTGGAACAGCAGGAACTCCGGCCGCAGACCGCTCGATAGCTCGAGCTCGGCGCCGATTCCGGCCGGGCCGAAGGAGCACTCGGCCAGGGCCACCGCCAGGCCGCCGTCGCTCAGATCGTGCGCCGACTCCGCCAGACCCCGCACGGCGATCTCCCGCGCCGCCGCCTGCACCCGCTTCTCGTAATCCATGTCGAGCGCCGGCGGCATGCCCCAGAGCTGTTTCAAGATGACCTTGGCGTATTGCGTCGAGCCGAATTGCACCGCGTCGCAGTCGCCGTAGCCGCCCAGCAGGATCACGGCGCGGCCCGCCGCCTTGAAGTCCATGGTCACCGGCTGGCCGGCTTGGAGCAGGCCCACGATGCCCAGCACCGGCGTCGGGTAAATGGCCCCGCCCAGCGTCTCGTTGTACAGCGAGACGTTGCCGCCGGTGATCGGCGTCTCAAAGTGCCGGCACGCCTCGCCCATGCCCTCGATCGCCTCCACCAGTTGCGCCATGATCTCGGGCTTCTCCGGGTTGCCGAAGTTCAGGCAGTTGGTGGCCGCCGCCGGCAGCGCGCCCACGGTGGAAAGGTTGCGGCAGCACTCGGCCACCGCCAGCCGCGCCCCCTCGCGCGGGGACAGGTAGGTGTAGCGGCCGTTGCCGTCCAGCGCCATGGCCACCCAGGTGTCCGTCTCCTTGATCCGCAGGATGGCCGCGTCGCCGCCCGGGCCTTCCACCGTGTTGGTGCGCACCATGTAGTCGTACTGTTCGAAGATCCAGCGCTTCGAGCAGAGGTCGCCGGCGGCCACCAGCTTGAGCAGGTCCCCGTTCAAGCCGGCGCTGGCGAACTCCGGGCCCTGGATCGGCGCCTCCCGCCTCGGCGCGGCGTGCGGCCGGTCGTAGATCGGCGCTTCGTCGGCCAGCTCGCGCGCCGGTATCTCGGCCACTACCGCACCGTTCTCCTTCACCCGCATCATGCCGTCATCGGTGACCACGCCGATCCGGACTGCGTCGAGGCCCCACTTCTTGAAGACGCCGAGGATTTCGGCCTCACGGCCCTTCTCCACCACCAGCAGCATCCGCTCCTGGGATTCCGACAGCATGATCTCGTAGGGCGTCATGCCGGTGGCGCGCTGTGGAACCAAGTTGAGCTCGATCTCGATGCCGGTGCCGCCGCGGCTGCCCATCTCGCAGGTCGAGCAGGTCAGGCCCGCGGCGCCCATGTCCTGAATGCCCACCACCGCTCCGGTCTGCATGGCCTCCAGGCAGGCCTCCAGCAGCAGCTTCTCCATGAACGGGTCGCCCACCTGGACGTTGGGCCGCTTCTGCTGGGATTCCTCCCCGAACTCGGCCGAGGCCATCGAGGCGCCGTGGATGCCGTCGCGCCCCGTCTTCGCTCCCACGTAAATCACCGGGTTGCCCACGCCCCGCGCCCGCGCATAGAAGATCTCGTCCCTCCGGAAGACCCCCAGCGCGAAGACGTTCACCAGCGGATTGCCGTTGTAGGAAGGCTCGAAGACGCACTCGCCCCCCACCGTCGGCACGCCGAAGCAGTTGCCGTAGTGCGCGATGCCGGCCACCACGCCCTCCAGAATCCGCCGGTTGCGCGGGCCGGCCTCGGCGTCATCGAGCGGTCCGAAGCGCAGCGAGTCCATCACCGCGATCAGCCGCGCCCCCATCGTGAAGATGTCGCGCAGGATGCCGCCCACGCCCGTGGCCGCGCCCTGGAACGGCTCGATGAAGCTGGGGTGGTTGTGCGACTCGATCTTGAAGGCCAGCGCCCAGCCGCCGCCGATGTCGATGATGCCCGCGTTCTCG
>JBEKLW010000348.1:0-3866 GCA_050008815.1 Bryobacteraceae bacterium | reverse complement strand
CGCTGGCGGGGCTGATCCGCCGGGCGGGCCCGGCCATCAACGATTACAATTTCCCTCCCGGCAACTATGAGCTGCGCCGGCAAGTGGCGCGCCGGTCCCTGGACTGGGGCGGGAGCCTGGGGGTGGAGGACGTTGTCACCACGTTCGGCGCAACCGAAGCGCTGCACCTTTGCCTGCGGGCGGTGACGCAGCCGGGCGACCTGGTGGCCGTTGAATCGCCCGCCTACTTCGGCATGCTGCTGTCGCTCGAGACATTGGGGCTTCAGGCGTTGGAGATCCCTTCGGACGCCCGGCACGGAATCTGCCTCGACCGTCTAGCCGACGCCCTCAAGAAACACCGCATCCGGGCCTGCGTTGCCTCGCTCAACTTCAGCAACCCGCTCGGAAGCTTGATGCCGGACGAAGGCAAGCGCGAACTGGTGGAGATGCTGGCGCGGCGAGGTATCCCCTTGATCGAGGACGACGTCTATGGGGACCTCTGTTTCGGCGAGAGGCGCCCCAAGACGGCGAAGGCCTTCGACCGGGAAGGCCTGGTTCTTCTGTGCTCGTCCTTCTCGAAACTGATTGCGCCCAGTTACCGGGTCGGCTGGGTGGCCGCGGGGCGTTTTCAGGCCAAGGTGGAGACGCTGAAACTGGCTTCGACCCTGGCCACCCCCACGCTGCTCCAAATGGCGATTGCGGAGTTCATGGAAAACGGGGGCTACGATCGCCACTTGCGAAAGATGCGCGCGGCGTTTGCAGTGCAAACCCAGCAGACGGCGGCCGCGGTGGGCGAGTACTTCCCAGAGGGGACCAAGGTCACGCGGCCGGTGGGCGGATTTGTGTTGTGGGTGGAACTGCCGCACGGCGTCAACTCGATCGAGCTTCAGCAGCGGGCGCTGGCCGAAAAAATCAGCATCAGCCCCGGCCCGATGTTTTCAGCCCGGCAGGGGTACGAGAACTACATCCGCCTGAGCTGCGGCTATCCCTGGTCGGCGCGAATCGACCAGGCCCTCCGCACGCTGGGCCGCCTGGTGCGGCAGCAGAGCCGCGCGTAGCCTGAACACGCGCGGCGTGTGGTTACCCTGACCCGGCCAGCCAGGTCGAAAGACCGTCCACCGGCTCGCGCCAGCCACCGCGCACTCACAAAAACCGGGGCCAGACCACCACTTTTCGCGCTCCGAGCTCGCTGAAGACAATGGACTCGCGCAAGCGAAAAGTGGCTGTCTGTCCCCGGTTTTTGTGACCGCCCACCCGTGCCACGGGCTGCTATCGCGCGCCGCTCTCCGCTGATCGCTGGCCGCTGGTAGCTGGAAGCTGGAAGCTGGTAGCTGAAAGCTGATGGCTGTCTCTTGTGGCGCGAGCTTTGCCGTCCTTTGGCATCCGCAATCGGACAGCTTGCAGCGTCGGCTTCAGCCGACGGCTCGCGTCGGAGGCGCGTCCTCACAAAAACCGGGGCCAGACACCACTTTTCGCGCTCCAAGTGCGCTGAAGACAACGAACTCGCATAAGCGAAAAGTGGCTGTCTGTACCCGGTTTTTGTACGGGCTTCCGGGCACCGGCCACCGCGCGCTCTCAGCTCTGCGCTGATAGCTGATAGCTGGAAGCTCGAAGCTGGTAGCTGGTAGCTGAAAGCTGAGGGTTTCAATCCGTGCCCCAGCACATTCATGTTCATTCACGTTCATTCACGGCCCAATCCCTGCCCTCGCACCCCGCCTCCGCCCCTCGGTATCAGCGACTTACGTCCGCACTCCCCTGCCAGCCCGCCGCGCCGGCTGTACTCTGGGACCGGCAACTATGGGCCGCTACGCCGACTCCGGACACGTGGACTTGGTCGGGATCTTCCACCAGGTCCAGCGCGAGATGCTCTCGCACCTCGCCGTCGGAGAACTCTTCGAACACCCCACCGTCTGTGGCGCCGTCACCGAGCGCCACTGGCTCGACCTCTTCGACCGCCATCTCCCGGAGCGCTACCGCGCCGCCAGCGCCTTCATCGTCGACGCCGACGGCCGCCGCTCCCGCCAGATCGACATCGCCATCTTCGACCGCCTCTACTCCCCGCTTCTTTTTCCCGACGCCTCCGGCCTGCACATCCCCGCCGAGAGCGTCTACGCCGTCTTCGAAGTCAAGCAGGACCTGAACGTGCGCCTCATCCGCGACGCCGGCCGCAAGGCCGCCTCCGTCCGCCGCCTCCGCCGCACCTCGGTCCCGGTCATCGCCGGCGGCTCGCTACACGACGCCATCCGCCCCCACCGCATCCTGGCTGGCATTCTCGCCCTGCGCTCCGGCTGGCCAACGCGCTTCCATCGCCGCCTCCCCGCCGCTCTTGCCCTCCTCTCCCCAGACGAGTCCCTCGACCTCGGCTGTGCCCTCCGCGACGGCGCCTTCGAAGTCCTGTCGGATGACGCGCCGGCCGCCGTTCTCGGCTCGCTTGGTGGGGCGGACCTCCAGGTCCGCGCCGGTTCGCGCACGAAGCGCGCCTCTGGCTCTCAGCTCTCGGCTCGCTTGGTAGGGCGGACCTCCAGGTCCGCCAGCCGGCCTCCAGGCCGGCTTCCGGCGCGCTCCTACAGCCTAGCCACAACCCACAAGCCAGAGGCCGTTCATTTCAGCACCCCCGACGAGTCCCTCGTCTTCTTCATGCTCCGCCTGCTCACCCGCCTCCGCGCCCTCGGCACCGCCCCCGCCGCCGACCTCATGGCCTACGCCGACTGCCTCAAATCCTTCAAGAAACCCTAACCGCTGTCCGCTGTCTGCTGTGGACTGTCTGCTCGCACACCGTCCAGCCTCTGCGGCGTGAGCCGCCCAGCCGTGCGGCTAGCGCCCAAAACGGGGCCAGGCTCCGTCTTCCCACGTCAGTGATGTACTGCCTCTGCGGCGTGAGCCGTCATGCCGCGCGGTTAGCGCCCAAAACGGGGCCAGGCTACTCTGTCCCAAGCGAAGCGCGTGGACAGAGCTCCCTGTACCCGTTTTCCCACGTGGCTGGCATCAGAGCTGCCTGTACCCGTTTTCCCACGCGGCTAGCCCGAATGTTTCACCACGATCGTAGCGAGGCGCGATGAGAGGGCCCAAAAGCCGGGGCCAGCCACCACTTTTCGCCTTCCAGGAAAACGGGGCCAGGCTTCGCTGTCCCAAGCAGCGATGTCTGCCGCGCGTGGACAGCGCCGCCTGTACCCGTTTTCCCACGTGGGTGACGTCCCCCCTCTGCACCGCATCGCGTCGGCGAAAAGTGGCTGTCTGTACCCGGTTCTTGTGTGCGAACGCCGACCGAGCGCAACGCAGTAGATGCGGCCCTATCGCGCGCCGCAGCAGATTGCTGGTGAAACATCCGGGCTAACCCCTGCCGGCCAATGGCTCTCCGCTCTCGGCTCGCTTGGTGGGGCGGACCTCCAGGTCCGCCAGCCGGCCTCCCGGCCGGCCCCGCCGCCCCGCTCCCCTACCCGCCTCCACCCTCGCCCGAGTGCGTCAAAACGCGGTAGCGCGCCCCCGGCGCCGTCGTGATCAGGTGGACGCCGAACTCGCGCTCCAGCCGTTCCTACACGATACCCATGTGGAATAGGCCCAGAAAGCCCAGGCGATTCCAGTGCCACGCCCCCTCCTCGGTGCGGTACGATAGGCTGCCGTAGAATGACGCGTGCGCTGCAACTGACGCCCTCCCACGCGCTGATCCGCCGCTATTATCAGGAGCTTCAGCGCTACGGCGCTCAGCACGTCGAGCATGAATCGGCGCTCCGCACTGCCTTCCAGGAACTCCTCGCCGGCTCCGCCCGTCTCGCCGGCTGGGACCTCGTCCCCGAGGAAGCCCTCAGAGCCGGCGACCGCCTCGTCCGCCCCGACGGCACCCTCTGGGACCGCAACAGCCTCCCCCGCGGCTACTGGGAGGCCAAGGA
>JBEKLW010000347.1:0-3873 GCA_050008815.1 Bryobacteraceae bacterium | reverse complement strand
CGACCGCCTCATGATTGGCGTCTCCCACGGGCAAAGCCTGCGCTGAGTGCCGCGAAGCAGCGCCCGTCTCGCCGTCAGGGGTGAGCTTCGCCAGACCAAAGTCGAGGACCTTGGCTTCGCCCCGCGTGGTCACGAAGATGTTGGCCGGCTTGATGTCCCGGTGGATGATCCTCTTGGCGTGTGCAGCCGCCAGAGCATCGGCAATCTGAACAGCGAGGTCGAGAAGCTGTTCGATCTTCAGCGGCCCGGCTTCGATCAAGCGCCTGAGGGTGCGCCCTTCGAGCAACTCCATCACGATGTAGGGAAGGCCGTCGTGTTCGCCCACGTCGTGGACCACGCAGATGTTCGGATGGCTCAATGCCGACGCTGCCCGCGCCTCACGCTTGAAGCGTTCGAGCGCCTGCGGACTGTGCTCGGGCGACTTTTCGACGTGCCCCTGGGCGGGCCTCGGGACCAGCAGGCTGAGAAACTTCATGGCCACCAAGCGGCCCAGGCGGGTGTCCTCGGCCTTGTACACCACTCCCATGCCGCCACCGCCCAGCTTCTCCAGCAGACGGTAATGCGAAATGGTTTGGCCGGCCAGGAAGGTCGCCGCCGTTGCCTCTTGATCCTGAGCTAACGCTCGCGCCGCCACCTCCAGGGCCGGGGCCTCCAGAAAACGGTCTTCTCCTTGCTCTTGATCCAGCAACGATTCCACTTCGCGCCGGAGGTCTTCATCGCCGGCGCAAGCCTCCTTCAGGAAGGCGCTCCTCTGCCCCTCCTCACGCTCCAGAGCGGCGTGATACAAGCGCCCGATTTTCTGCCAACGCTCAGACTCCAACTGCCTTCTCCTTGCTCAGCTCACGCCGCAGCCAGCTCTTGGCGAACTTCCAGTCGCGCATGACCGTTTCGGGTGAAACCTTCAGCACTTCGGCGGCTTCCTCCACGCTCAAGCCGCCAAAAAAGCGGAGCTCCACCACCTCACTCTTCCGCGGGTCTAATGCCGCCAGAGCTTTCAGGGCATCATCCAGGGCCACCAAATCCGCGCCCGGCGCATCCGCCAGCACCAGCGCTTCCTCCAGCTCCATGGGCCGTGCTTCGCCGCCCCGCTTCAAGGCCTGACGAGAACGGGCCCAATCCACCAGAATTCGCCGCATCACCTGCGCGCTGACTGCAAAGAAATGGGCACGGTTCTGCCAGCTTGGTTTGGCGGAATCGACCAGCCGGAGGTAGGCCTCGTTCAGGAGGGCGCTGGTCTGAAGCGTGTGTCCGGGCCGCTCGCGCGCCATGTAGTGGTGCGCCAGACGGTGCAACTCCTCGTAAACGAGAGGGACGAGGCGCTCCAGCGCGCCTTGCTCTCCTTCGCTCCAAGCCTGCAATAGGCGCGTGATTTGGTGGGCTGACGGTTCCATCCTGCCACCGCCTCCCAGGGTGCGGGCTAAGCGCAGCTTATCACACCCGAGTGTCGTTTTCCACGCGTATCCCGCGCGCTTGCTGCGGCGCTGAAAAAATCTGAGGAAAATCTTTCGGCGGCATGACAGTTCTCGCCTGCCATTTCCGCCTTATAGGGTGAGGGCAACAGAGGTTAGCCCCAGATACCAAAACGGAATAAGGGAGGCACATCATGAACGCGATTCGAACATCTTCGTTGGTTAAGTTCTTAGGGCTGGCAGTGTTGGCAGCCTGCTTCGTCGCGGGACACGCAAATGCACAGGTGTTCCAAGGGAAATTCACCCTGCCGTTCCAGGCTCGCTGGGGCCAAGCGACTTTGCCGGCCGGGGATTATTCTTTCACGCTGGACAGTGTGAGCGCGACTTGCGCGCTCCGCATCTATCGTGGGAGGCAAGGAGTGGGCATGATTGTGGCCCAGGCCCAGGACAAGGCCGACTCCGGCCACGCGAGCTTGACCGTGGTACGGGGCACGGTGCGCGCCTTGGAGCTCCCTGAGATTGGGATCGTCCTTCAGTACTCGCCGCAGCGCCCCAAGCACCTCACGGCGCCCGAGGAGCGGGAACTGGCCCAGATCGTGCCAGTCACAATCACGGGCAAGTGACTACGCTGAATCCTGACGGGGAAAAAAGAGGGCCAGAGCGGCACCCGCTCTGGCCCTTTCCGTTTGGCGCGCGCCCTAATCAAAAAGCGCCTCACTCGTCCCCTTTATCACCTGCTCGGCAAGGGATAGGCGCGCCCATCTCTCCAACCAGTAACTGAAAGTCGAAGCGGCCGTTATCGGTACGCACGCCGGCAGGGCCATCGAAGGTGAGCGCCTTGGGGACGATCTGGGCCGCATGGTTTTTGGCCACCGGTGTCGGCTGATCTTTTGTTCAATTCATCATTCATAATTCATAATTCTTATCCGGGTTCCTGCTTCCTGGCCAGCCCGCCAAGGGAGAAGGAACGTGATCTCCACCTACAGCTCTTTCCCACCTACTACATACAACCTACCACTTACCGCTTTTAGCCCATTCATCATTCGTAATTCATCCCCAACGTTTTGTTGTACTATTGGGTTGTAAGAGGGAGTTTAGGAGGAGGGCGGGTTTCAACGCACTCCAAGGAGACACGGCGCATGACCATCGAACTCAAGCCCGAGCAGCAGCACGTGATCGACCTGGCGATTCAGTCCGGCGCGTATCATGACTCCGATGAAGTGATTGCCACGGCGCTGTCGATGCTAGCCGAGGACATCGAGGATGGGGCCGTGTCAGAAGCGCGCAGCCATGAGCCGCGCTCCACCCTGCGTCGGCCGCGGCGGCGTAACTCCTGCTTAGCCTGACTTGGATAAAACCGGTCACGGCCAGCTTAAGACGATCGAGAAAAGTCGTCAGTAGTCAGTTTTTAGTAAAAGTCATCAGTCATCAGTTGTCAGTAAAAGCGTAGGGCCGAGCGCCTGGGCTGAAAACTGAAAACTGAGCACTGAATACTGAGAACTTACACTCGGCGGCGAGCTGCCTTCGCTGTCCTGGATTTCTTGCCCGCTCGGCGCCGGCGGTTGGCCGGCTGAAGCGCATTGCTAGGCCGAGTGTCTAACGGGACGCTCGTCCGGGCAATCTGCAAGAGAAGGCGCAAGACCTGATTAACTGACGCTGAATCAGTAAACACTCTGGCCAGGTCGGGTTCGAGAAACACGACGTTGGTCCCGGCACGGTAGGCCTGATAATGCTTCCCGCGCACGCCGTGGGAGAAGTCATACTCTGGCCGCATCTCGTCGTTATCGTCGTGGTGAACCTGTTGATTCATACTGTCTCCGTTCTAGGGGAGTCGCCTGACGGGCGCTGATGATCCGAGTTCGCGCTTCGCGTTCAGTCTACGCGACCACGAGCAGGCGCCCGGAAGCCGACCGGCCGATGCTAACAAACCGGAATTCGCCCTGCGAGTGGTGTGGGTCCGCAATGGCAAGTTCGAGCGGATCGCCGAACACGGTCATCGCCTCGGCAAACGTGACGCCATGCTTCGAGATGTTTGATGCCGCCTTGCCGGCATCCCACTCGAACTCCATCCATCGAGTTTACACTACTTCGCTCTCGGTTCAACTTGACCGGGCACCGCTCGCAGAAAACTTGCAGCGGGAGGCGAGTGCTAGCTCCTCACAGTCCCTTTTCCTTCGTGGGCCTTTGTCGCATTTGACCGTCGCCTGCGGATCTCAGGACTGAAGGCTCAGGGCAGGCTAGTGGCACGACCGAGCCGGGCAGCCATTCCCATTCACCCCCGTTTTTCTACACCTCAGGGGCAAAAAACTACACTTCAGCGCTTTTTTGTTGACAACTGCGGGGTTAATGTGTATGCTGGTACCATGGTGGATGGGCGGCAAAGTAAAAAAAACAGCTTTTGTCAGTGGTCCGTTGTCCTCGGCAGGCCCGAGCCTTAGGCAGCGATAGATTCCCGCTTGCGCGG
>JBEKLW010000346.1:0-3887 GCA_050008815.1 Bryobacteraceae bacterium | reverse complement strand
CCCCGCCGGGTCGGCACGCGTGCCGCGTCCGCTGCACGCTGAGAGCGTGCGCTACGAGAACCGCCGCGCCCGCTTACGGACCGATTGCCGCCTGCCCCGGCAGCTCCCGCCGCACCGCGTCGAGCACACCGTTGATGAACGGCACGGATTCCTCGCCCGAGAAGCGGCGCGCCAGCTCGAGGGCCTCGTCGATGACGACGGCGGCGGGGCTGGCGCCCTCCAGCAGCTCATAGATCGCCAGGCGCAGGATGTTGCGGTCCACCGCCGGCATGCGCTCCAGGCGCCAGTGCTCGGAGTGGGCGGCGATACGCTGGTCGATCTCGGCGGCGCGGGCCGCGGCGCCCCTCACCAGTTGCTCCATGAACGGGTCGGGCGCCGGCCGCCGCTCGTGCTCCTCCGAGTAGAGCGTGTCGAAGTAGGCGGCGACGGCCTGTTCCGGGGACTGGCCGCCGAACTCGATCCCGAAGAGAATCTGGAACGCGCGCTGCCGGGAGCGGTGGCGCGAGGGCATGGTCCGTTCAGGCGCCCGGGCGCAGCCGGCGCATGAGGTTGCCCATCTCGACCGCGGACATGGCGGCGTCGAAGCCCTTGTTGCCGCTCTTGGCGCCCGCGCGGTCGATGGCCTGCTCGAGCGTGTCGCAGGTCAGCACGCCGAAGCTGATCGGCACGCCCGCCACCAGCGAGGCCTGGGCCAGGCCCTTGGCCACCTCGGCGGCGATGTACTCGTTGTGGGGCGTGTCCCCGCGGATCACGGCGCTCAGGCAGATGATGGCGTCGTGGCGTTTCTGGCCGGCGAGCTCGCGCGCCACCAGCGGGAGCTCCCAGGAGCCGGGCACCTTGACGATCTCGATGTCCTTCGGCGCTCCGGTGCGCGCCAGCGCGTCCAGCGCGCCCTCCAGGAGCCGGTCCGTGATGATGCTGTTGAACCGGCTGACGATGATCGCGAACTTCAGGCCGGCGGCATTGAGCTGGCCCTCGATGATCTGTTTCGGCATGCCTACCTTCCTTTGAGAACCGGCTGGCGCTCTTCTTGAAACCCGCGCGCGCCCTGGTTTCGAGCCTGTCCGGATGCCTCAAAAGCTATGAGCTTATGGGACATATGGGATACTGAGTGTTCAGAGCTTCATCATACCTCATGGACCCCCGCCACATCCGGAATTTCTCCATCATTGCCCACATCGACCACGGGAAATCGACCCTGGCGGATCGCTTGCTGGAGGTCACCGGAGCGCTTTCCGCGCGGGAGATGATGGAGCAGGTCCTGGACACGATGGACCTGGAGCGCGAGCGGGGCATCACCATCAAGGCCCACTCGGTGCGGCTGAACTACAGCGCCGAGGACGGCGCCGCCTACGAGTTGAACCTGATCGACACGCCCGGGCACGTGGACTTCAGCTACGAGGTCTCGCGCAGCCTGCAAGCCTGCGAGGGCGCGCTGCTGGTGATCGACGCCTCGCAGTGAGTGGAGGCGCAGACCCTCGCCAACACCTATCTGGCGCTCTCGCACAACCTGGAGCTGATCCCGGTCATCAACAAGATCGACCTGCCGGTGGCCGAGCCGGAGCGGATCCGGGAACAGATCGAGCAGCTCATCGGGCTGGACGCGAAGGGCGCGCTGCTGGTCTCCGCCAAGAACGGCACGGGCGTGCACGAAGTGCTGGAGGCGGTGGTGCACCTGATTCCGCCGCCCCAGGGCGATCCCGAGGCGCCGTTGCGCGCGCTGATCTTCGACTCCTGGTTCGACCCCTACCGCGGCGTGATTACGCTGCTGCGGGTGGTGGACGGCCGGCTGCGCGTGGGGCAGAAGATCCGGCTGTGGTCGAGCGGCAAGGTGTTCGAGGTGGAGGGCCTGGGGTTCCAGTCGCCCAAGCCGGTGCCCTGCGAGGAGCTCGGCAGCGGCGAGGTCGGCTACATGTTCGCCAACATCAAGCTGGTCGCCGACGCGCAGATCGGCGACACCGTCACCGAGGAGGAGCGGCCGGCCGAGGCCCCGCTGCCGGGCTTCGAGCGGGTGAAGCCGATGGTGTTCGCCGGCCTCTACCCGGTGGAGTCCCACGAGCACGGCCTGCTGCGCGACGCGCTGGAGAAGCTGCGCCTGAACGACTCGGCGCTGAGCTTCGAGCCGGAGCACTCCAGCGCGCTGGGCTTCGGCTTCCGCGCGGGCTTCCTGGGCCTGCTGCACATGGACATCGTGCAGGAGCGGCTGGAGCGCGAGTTCGACATCAACCTGATCACCACCGCGCCGGGGGTGCGCTACCGGGTCATTACGCGCGCCGGCGAGGTCGTCGAGGTCGATAACCCGGCCAAGTGGCCCGATCCGGCGGAAATCGAGGCCGTCGAGGAGCCGCTGATCGAGGCCACGGTGATCACGCGCGAGGAGGCGATCGGTGAGATCTTCAAGCTGCTCGAAGAGAAGCGCGGCGTGCAGAAGAAGTTCGAGTACATCGGCACGGGCCGCGTGCTGCTGGTTTACGAGCTGCCGCTGAACGAGATCGTGCTGGATTTCTACGATCGGTTGAAAACCGTGTCCCGCGGCTATGCCTCGCTCGACTACCACCTGGCCGGCTACCGCGCCTCGTCGATGGCGAAGCTGGACGTGCTGGTGGCGGGCGAGCCGGTGGACGCCCTCTCGATCATCGTTCACAAGGATTTTGCGTACGACCGCGGCAAGGAACTCATCCACCGGCTGAGGAAGCTGATCCCGCGGCAGATGTTCGAGGTGGCCTTGCAGGCGGCCATTGGCAACCGCATCATCGCGCGGGAAACCATCTCGCCGATGCGCAAGAACGTGCTGGCCAAGTGCTACGGCGGCGACGTCACGCGCAAGCGCAAGCTGCTCGAGAAGCAGAAGGCGGGCAAGCGGCGGATGAAGCGCGTGGGCAAGGTCGAGATCCCGCAGGAAGCCTTCCTGGCCGTGCTCAAGGTGGGGGCGGAAGAGGCCTGACCGGCGGCGTGCCGCCGCGCCAAGCGGCGGCCAGCTATCAGCTTCCAGCTATCAGCTTTCAGCTATGAGCTTTCAGCTCTCAGCAGATCGTCGGCTCGAAGCCGACGCTGCAAACGGTCCGATTGCGGATGCCAAACGACGGCAAAGTTCGCGCCACAACGGCAGCCGGCAGCCGGCGCGGCAAGCGGCAGCGGCTGCGCGGCGGAAGATAGCGCCATACTGAAGGGAAATCTATGAAGATCCGTTCGCTCTATCCCCTCATCCTGATGCTCTCCTGCGCGGCTTGGTCCGCCGGGCAGGAAAGAAGTCCGAGCCCGGCCGCTCCGCGCCTGAAGGAGGAGATGCGGACGCCGTGGGCGCGCAGCAGCGAGCGGTTCATCCGGCGCTGGCTGGTGCTCAGCGACATTCCGCTGGCGGGCGACGGGTTCGACCGGGACTGGCTCGCCGAGCATGGTGGGGAAACCGGCATCCGGCCCGCCGAGAGTATGGCCCACCGGCTTCCGAACGGCTCGACGCTCAAGTGGCGCTCGGTGACCTCCTGGGGCGACGCAATCGATCTCTCCGACGGGGTGGGGTTGAAGCGCGATCTGGTCGGGTACGCCTTCGCCACGGTCTCGCGGAGCGGGAGCGGCAAAGCGCTGCTGTCGATTGGGAGCGATGAAAGCATCCGTGTCTGGCTGAACGGCGCGCTGGTGCTGGACCGGCGCACCCGGCGGCCGCTCACCTTCGACGAGGACCAGATCGAAGTGGACATGAAGGCCGGCGAGAACTCGCTCCTGGTGAAGCTGGAACAGCGGGCCGGGCCGTGGATCTTCTCGGCCAGGGTCCTGGAGCGCGGGACGGTTACGCCGAGAATCCAGGAGATCGGGCCTGCGCTCGTCGAGGACGGCGGCATAGTCATCAAGACCGACATCAACCGCGAGCGCGCGGACCAGGGCAGGGT
>JBEKLW010000345.1:0-3887 GCA_050008815.1 Bryobacteraceae bacterium | reverse complement strand
CGTCACGAAGGGAAAAGCCGTGTTCGAGCAGGAGTGTGCCACGTGCCACAACGCCGCCAGCGCCGAACGGAAGATCGGGCTCGGTCTCAAGGGCCTCTTCAAGAGGACCAGACTCCCCGGCGGCAAGCCAGCCACCGAGCAGACTATCCGCGCCCGGATCGACGATGGCGGCAGCGGCATGCCCGCTTACAGGGACCTGCTTTCCGAGTCCGAGGGCAACGCCCTGATCGCCTACCTAAGGACGCTCTAATATGGGGAATCGCATGTGGCGCGGAAACGAGTGAGCAGATGGGAGGTGGAGTGATGTCGTGGGTTCCTTATCTGGTGCCGCTGCTGTTCTACGCGCTGTTCTACGCCGCGATAATCGGCATGGCCCTGGTGTTACGCAAGCTCAGCAAGGACGTCGAAGAGATCAAGAAGGCGGTGCATTCCCTAGAGGAACACATGAAGCAGGACCGCTGAGGGAAGGACGGTGACAGGCTCAGCCGGCTGTCACCGTTTTCGAGCGCGCGCAGGGCTGCCGCACGGTTAGGGGCCAGGCACGTGCTTGCGCGCGCGGAGCCGCCAGGCTGGGCCGACCTGGCGGTCGGCCGCGGACCTAGCGGTCCGCCCCACTGGGTTGCTTGCAGTAGGGCGGGCGGCTAGCGGCGCGCGCGGATGAACGCGCTGATGAACTTCCCGGCGACCAGCGGCGCCATGGCGTCCACATCGATTCCCGAGGCGGCCAGGGATTCGCGCGCGTCCTCGAGGCCGTAAACGCGGGTCGGCTCGATCTGAATGTCCCTGAAGCCCGCGGCGGCCAGCTTGTCCCGATACTCGTCCTCCCGCAGCGCGCCGGCGACACAGCCGGCCCACAGCTCGATGTTGCGCCGGATCTCGGCGGGAACCTGACCGCGCACGACCACGTCGGAGACCGCAAACCGCCCGCCGGGCCTGAGCACCCGGAAGGCCTCCGCCAGTACCCGGTCCTTGTCGGCGGAGAGATTGATGACGCAGTTGGAAATGATGACGTCAACACTCGAATCCGGCAGCGGGATGTTCTCAATCTCGCCCTTCAGGAATTCCACGTTCTCGACGCCCGCCTGGCGCTGGTTCTCCCGCGCCAGGGCCAGCATCTCGTCGGTCATGTCCAGCCCGTAGGCCTTTCCCGTGGGCCCGACGCGCCGGGCCGATAGCAGCACGTCGATGCCGCCGCCCGATCCGAGGTCGAGCACGATCTCGCCGGGGCTGAGCTCGGCCAGGGCGGTGGGATTCCCGCAGCCCAGCGAGGCCGCGAGCGCGCTCTCCGGGACGTCCCGGGCCTGGCGCTCGTCGTAGAGGTCCCGGGTCACGGGATCGTCGCCACACACGCTGGAGGGGCTGGTTCCGCAACATCCCCGGCTGCCGTTCATCACGCGCAGCGCGGCCTGTCCGTACTTCTGTTTCACAGCATCTTTCACATCCATGTTCATCTCCTTGTCGTCTGCCTCGTGCGCGCGCGGGTGCCTCAGCGCTTGATCTGGAGCACCACTTCGGGCTCGACGGCGCGGTTCCGCGAGCAGCACTCGGCGTAGAGGAAAGTGAGCAGCTCCTGCAGCGCGCCGGCGTTGGCCGCGTACCAGAGGAAGGTGCCTTCCCTGCGGACGCTCACCAGGTCTTCGTTCTTGAGCTTCTCCAGGTGGTGGGAGAGCGTCGAGCCGGGAATGCCGAGCTTGGCCTGAACGTCGCCCACGATCATTCCCTCGGGGTGGGCCGACAGGAGCAGGCGCATGATGCGGAGCCGCGGCTCGGCGCCCATGGCGGCGAGCATGTCGGCGTAGCGGCTGACGTCGCGCTCGGAGACTGCTTTCATATTTCTAGTATACCGGAAATATAGAAGCTGCCAAGAGCCGCCTGGAATGACTTTTGTCCCCGGCCGGCGGCCGGCTACAGATCCAGGAGGTGCCCGAGCTTCTGCTGCTTGGTGCGCAGGTAGCCGGCCGAGAAAACCGCCGGCTCGGCCACGCAGGGGACCCGCTCGGCCACCTGGATGCCGCGCGCCTCCAGCGCGCCGATCTTCTCGGGGTTATTGGAGAGCAGCCGCACGCTGGCCAGGTTGAAGTACCGCAGGATCTCCGCCGGCAGCTCATAGCGGCGGTGGTCGGGCTGGAAGCCCAGGCGCACGTTCGCCTCCACCGTGTCCGCCCCCGCGTCCTGGAGCTCGTAGGCCCGCAGCTTGTTCATGAGCCCGATGCCGCGGCCCTCCTGGCGTTCGTAGATGACCAGGCCCCGGCCCTCTTCGACGATCTGGGCTAGGGAAAGCTCGAGCTGCCCCCGGCAGTCGCAGCGCAGGCTGTGGAAAACGTCGCCGGTCAGGCACTGGGAGTGGATGCGCACCAGCGGCGGCGCGCCGTCGATCTCTCCCATCTTTAGCGCCACTGCCTCTTCCAGCTCGCCCTGGTACCGCCCCTCGAAGCCATAGATCCGGAAATGCCCGAAGCGGGTGGGGAAATCGGCCTCGGCCACCTTGCGGAATGCGGACTGGCCGTCGTTCTGCGACATGGTCCCTGCTCGTGCCGGAATGCCCTGAAAACATTCATTATAATGGACTCTCGCAGGCGCCGGCCTACTGGGGGCGCCGGGCGGCGGCAACTTCATGCGCGAGCAGTACCTGGTGGTCCTCTTAATCCGGCTCGGGGTGGTGGCCTCGCTGGCCAGCATCCTCATCCGCTTCGGCCGGTTCAAGCGCATGCTGCTGCGCGAGGACCGCACCATCAACCAGCGCCTGCTGCTGGCCCTCAGCTTCGGCACCATCTTCGCCTCCGGGGTCGTGATCCGGCTGATCGCGCCCTCGTACAAGGCCATCGACCTGGGCCTGGAAGGCAGCCTGGTGGCCGGGCTGGTGGGCGGCTACGTCGCCGGAATGATCTCCGGCTGCATCATCGCCATCCCCGCCATGGTCGGTCACGAGTACCTGACGCTGCCCGTGCTGGCCGGCGTGGGCGCGCTGGGCGGCCTGCTGCGCGACTTCGCGCCGGACCCCGAGGAGATCTGGCGCTTTTCGCCGTTCTTCGACCTCAGCCTCTACCGCATCCTGACCCGCCGCGAGGGCCACGTGCGGGCCGGCTTCCAAAGCATCTTTCTGCTGGCCATCCTCTTCAGCGAGTTCGTGCGGCAGTCGCTTCACCATTTCTTCCCGAAGCGGATGTTTGCCGTGAGTCCCGACTGGCCCCACTCGCACCCGCTCAATCTGGTGGCCGCCTACGCCGCCACGGTCCTGGCCGCCACCCTGCCGCTGAAGATCTGGAACAACGCGCGCAACGAGCTCAAGCTGGAAGAGCAGCAGCGGCTGCTGCTGGAGGCCCGCATGGACGCGCTGCGGCGGCAGATCAACCCGCATTTCCTGTTCAATACCCTCAACTCGGTCTCCTCGCTCATCCGCACCAACCCGCAGCAGGCGCGGGCCGTGGTCTACAAGCTCTCCAACATCCTCCGCCGGCTGCTCCGCAAGCAGGAGGACTTCACCTCGCTGAGCGAGGAGCTGGACTTCATCAACGACTACCTGTCCATCGAGATGGTCCGCTTCGGCGAGAAGCTGCGCTTCGAGAAACAGGTGGAACCGCAGACGCTCGACCGCCTGGTGCCGAGCATGCTGCTCCAGCCGCTGGTGGAGAACTCGGTCAAGCACGGCCTGAGCAGCAAAGTGGACGGCGGCATGGTCCGGTTTCGAAGCAGCCTGAAGGACGGCCGGCTGCGGCTGCTGGTGGAGGACGACGGGGTGGGCATACCCGAGGCCAAGCTGGCCACCCTCCGCGAGCAGGGCATCGGGGTCAGCAATGTCAACGAGCGGCTGCAGGTGCTCTTCGGCACCGATTACAAGATGTGGATCGACAGCCGGCCGGGGCAGGGCACCCGCATCGAGATCGAGA
>JBEKLW010000344.1:0-3892 GCA_050008815.1 Bryobacteraceae bacterium | reverse complement strand
CGGCGAGCTGCTGGCGGAGCTGGCTGCGTTCGGTCTGGAGAACAATGATGTCCTTCGCGCGCTGGCTGAGGGCGGCCTCGGCCAGCGTGGCGTGCTGTTCGGCGGCCGCGGCCGTGGCTTTCGCGCTGTCCGCCTCCTTCCACGCCGACGCGAGTTCCTCACTGAGTTTCGTTTTGTCCGCGTTGAGGGTGGCGAGTTCCTTTTCCAGCGCGACGGTGCGATCCTCGGTCGGCGGGGAAGCCGCCGGTGCCGCGGGTGAGGTTTCACTCCCGGTGGGAGCGGCCGGAGCGGCGGGCGTGATCTCCGGCGGCAGACTGGCGGGTGCGACGGAAGGCGCCGCGGACGGCGCGGCGGCGGCGGCGGCGCGCGTCGGCGCGGACGGGCGCAGGGAAATGACGGTGGGAGTGGCGGTGCGCCGCTCGTTCAGCCGGATTTTTGCGGCCTTGAGCTGGTCGGCGGACATTTCGCCCGTGAGCACGCCGAGCGCCTTGCCGGTGGTGCCGTTCTCGGCCGCCAGGCTGAGCCAGACGTAGGCCTCGACGGGATCCTTCGGGACCACCCGGCCCTCGGCATAAAGGAGACCAAGGTTGTACTGGGCGACGGCGTTGCCCTTCTCCGCCTTGGCGCGAACGGGGGCGATGTCGGCTTCGGTCGCACGGAGGACGGAAGCCAGGACGAGCAAGACAAACACCAGCGCGCCGGGCAGGGCGCGAACAAGCAGGCGCGGTTTCATGGGGAAAGCTGGTAAGCCGGCCGCCATGCTGCGATTTTTCGCAAGTGTGGCAATAGAGGAGCGGCGCGACCGGCAGAGGAAAACACCCCTAGCAGACAGCCCCGGTTCCTGGGCTTCAGACCAGGAGGTGCGCTCCGTGCGTCATCGAGTGACTGATGCCTGCCTCCTCATGGTCTACCGCGCCCAGTCTTTCGCGCGCTCCACGGCCCGCCGCCACCCGGCGTGGAGACGGCGCATCGCGGCCGCGGCCGCCCGGGATCGGAAGGTTCGTTCCGCCTGCCACAACGCGGCGATCTCGTCGCGGTTCTTCCAGAAGCCGACCGCCAGACCCGCGAGGTAGGCGGCGCCCAGCGCGGTTGTTTCGGTCGTGCGCGGCCGCACCACCGGCACGCGCAGCAGGTCGGCCTGGAACTGCATGAGACCGTTGTTGACCGCCGCGCCGCCGTCGACCCGGAGTTCGCGGAGCCGGAGCCGCGCGTCGGCCTCCATCGCGGCGAGGAGGTCGGCCGTCTGGAAGGCGATGCTTTCGAGCGCGGCGCGGGCGAGATGCGCGGCGTTGCTGCCGCGCGTGAGGCCGACGATGACGCCGCGCGCGGCGGAATCCCAGTGCGGCGCGCCGAGCCCGGTGAAGGCCGGCACGAAGTAGACGCCGCCGCTGTCCGGCACCCGGGCGGCGAGCGTCTCGACGTCGGCGGAGCGGGCGATGAGCCCGAGGCCGTCGCGCAGCCATTGCACGGCCGCGCCGCCGATGAAGACGCTGCCCTCGAGCGCGTACTCGAGGCGGCCACCGAGCTTCCACGCGATGGTCGTGAGCAGATGGTGGCGCGACGCGACCGGCCGGACGCCGGTGTGCAGGAGCAGGAAGCAGCCCGTGCCATAGGTGTTCTTGGCCATGCCGGGGCGGAAGCAGGCCTGGCCGAACAGCGCCGCCTGCTGGTCGCCCGCCACGCCGGCGATGGGCACGCCGCGCAACGCGGGCAGCGTGGTGACCTCGCCGTAGACCTCGCTGCTCGCGCGCACCTCCGGGAGAACTTCGCGCGGAATCCGCAGGACGCGGAGCAACTCATCGTCCCAGTCGCCGGTGCGGAGGTTGAGCAGCAGGGTGCGCGAGGCGTTGGAAACGTCGGTGGCGTGCACGCGGCCGCCGGTGAGCTGCCAGAGGAGCCAGGTGTCGACCGTGCCGAAGGCCAGCTCGCCGCGCTCCGCGCGCTTCCGTACGCCCGGCACGCGGTCGAGCAGCCAGGCGAGCTTCGTGCCGCTGAAGTACGGATCGAGCACCAGGCCGGTCCGGCGGCGAACGAGCGGCTCCAGGCCGCGGGACTTGAGCTGGCGGCAGGCGGCGGCGGTGCGACGGTCCTGCCACACAATGGCCGGCGCGACGGGCCGGCCGGTGCGGCGCTCCCAGAGCAGCGTGGTTTCGCGCTGGTTGGTGACGCCGATGGCGGCGAGGTCGGCGCCGGTGAGATTGGCCTCAGCCACGGCGGCCAGCGCCACGCGGCGGGTGCTTTCCCACAGGTCGGCGGGGTTGTGCTCGACCCAGCCGGGCCGCGGATAGAACTGCGGAAACTCCTGCTGGACAATCGCCCGGGCCAGACCGCGCCGATCGAAGACCATGGCGCGCGACGACGTCGTGCCTTGGTCGAGGGCGAGCACGCAACAGGGCATGGCTGAAGTTAGGCGCATCGGGTCGCCGCGGGCAAGCGCCGGCGTACACGAGGAAACCGGCGGCGCCACCGGAGCGTCATTTGTCAAACTGGTAAGCCAGCTTAGTTTCTTTTCCCATGCCTTCCATCACTTCCAATCACGAACCGGGACTGGGGTTTCTCCTGAACGATCTGGGGCGTCTGCTGCGACGCGAGTACGACCGGCGGGTGCAGCAGGAGGGGCTCGGCCTGACCCGCGCCCAATGGCTCATTCTCCGGCAGGTCTCGGAGCACGAGGGCTGCCTGCAACGCGAGCTGGCCGAGGCCCTGCGGATCGAGGCCTCCACAGTCGGCCGCCACGTCGAGCGGCTGGTGGCGGCAGGCTGGCTGGAACGCCGGGACGACGTTTGGGATGGGCGCGCCTACCGGCTGCACCTCCAGCCGAAGGCGTGGAATACGCTGGCGCGGCTGAAACGGTTAACGGTAGAATTGCGTGATGAATATTTCGCCGGCATTCCCCCGGAACGCCGCGAGGCATTGATTGATGATCTGCAGATCATCAAACGCAACGTCCTCGCCAGCCGGGTCCGGACCGGAAGCTGGCCTCCCGATCATGCCATCCATCACGCAAATTTACCCACCGGCTGACCGGTCGTACACCGTTCGCACCACAGGCCTGATCGCGCTGGCCGCCGTGCTGCTGGCCGCCGGATGCGGCCGCGCTCGATCCTCCGCCGGTCAGGGGGCGCCCGCCATACCGGTGCAGATCGGGCGCGCCGTGCTCCAGACGCTGCCCATCACGCAAAGCGCCATCGGCACCGTGCAGACCCTGCGCACGGTCACGATCAAATCGCAGGTGGACGGCGTGATTGCCCAGATTCATTTTCGCGAGGGCGAGGAGGTGCAGGCGGGGGATCTGCTCGTCACCCTCGACCGCCGGCCCTTTGAAAACAACCTGCGCAGCGCGCGCGCCGATCTCGCCAACGCCCGCGCCCAAGCCGAGCTTGCCGGGGTCGAGGCCGCGCGCTACCAGCAGCTCGACCAGCAGCAGGCCATCTCCAAGGAACAGCTTTCGCAGCTCCTCACGGACGTGGAAACCACGAAGGCGCAGGTGCAGGCCAAGGAGGCCGCCGTGGCCAATGCCGAGCTCCAGCTCGGTTACACGGAGATCCGCGCCCCCATCGCCGGCCGCACCGGCCAGCTCAACCTCCATGAGGGCGCGCTCGTCAAGGCCAACGATGCCAGCTTCACCCTTGTCACCATCAACCAGCTGTCGCCCATTGCGGTGGCCTATGCCGTACCCGAGGCGTCGCTGGCGAGCCTGCGGGCCGCACTGGCGGCGGGCGTGGTCACCGTCACGGCGAGCCCGCATGATGGCGTGGGCAAGTCAGTCGAAGGCCAGCTCGATTTCATCGACAACGCCGTGGATCCCACCACCGGCACGATTTTGCTCAAGGCCGTTTTTGCCAACGCCGACCGCGCCCTCTGGCCCGGCCAGTTCGTCGACATCGTCACG
>JBEKLW010000343.1:0-3903 GCA_050008815.1 Bryobacteraceae bacterium | reverse complement strand
CCGCTCACATAAGACCCGTGGATCTTGATGTGGCACACGGTGCAGTTCCGGAACTGCGCCGCTCTCAGATCATGGAACGACGGCGGCACGCCGCCGATCGTCCTCTGCGCGCCGATGTTCGCATGGCACTCCAGGCAGACCATCGGCGTCTCGTGCCGCACCAGCATGCGTGGGTTCGCCGAGCCGTGCGGCTCGTGGCAGCGCTGGCAGCCCTCGGTCCTCACCGGCGGGTGCTCGTAGGGGAAGGGGCCGCGCTTGTCACCGTGGCAGCGGAAACAGACGGGCTGGTTGCCCGACACCGTTCGGATGGACCCCTTCAATGGGCTGCCGTGCGGGTTGTGGCAGTCCGTGCAGGACATCGCGCCTTCCGGCAGCCGGTGTTTGTAGGGCTTCTGGAACTGCGCCCATTCCGAGTTATGGCAGCGCGCGCACCCCTGGTTGATCGCCGCGGGCCGGGTGGGCCGGAGCGCCTCCGCCCCCTTGTGCATGGCGTGGCAGGCGGTGCAGGCCACCTCGTTCCTGGCGTGGCTATTCTGGAGCCGGCTCGCGTGCGTGGGCCGGTTCCAGTGGCACTTCAGGCAGGTCTGGTCCGTATCCGGCGGGCTGAGCCGGGCCGGGTTGCGGATGTCCGACGCCGCTCCCGAGTCCGCGTGCTTGGCGCCGGGACCGTGGCAGGCCTCGCAGGCCCTCCCCTGCCAGCCGCGCTTGGTGTCGGCCTCGACCTGGTGGTGCGGATTCCGCTGGAACGCCTGGAAAACGTCGTCATGGCAGGGCTGGCAGGTTGCCGAGCCCGCGTACCCCGCGGGCTGGTTCTGCGCCGCCCGCAGGGAGGCCGGCAGGAAGAGCAGGCCCATCGCGATCGCGAAAACCGATTGGGGATGACCGTGGGGTCCCCTTTTCCCGGGGGAGGGAAGAGCAGAGCTGGCATCCACTGACCGCGATGGCCGCACGCTGGAGTTCATCGCTGTTGTGCGCACAGTCCAATATTAGCCGGAATACACGGCCATCAACGGGCGTGTATCTTCGGCACGCTGAACTCGCGGTTGGTCGCGTGGCAGGCGGCGCAAGCCTCGCCCAATTGCGTGGTAGTGTTCGATAGCGCGTGCGAGGCCGCCGCCACGCTGGTGTGGCAGCCCGTGCAGGCCGACGTCGCCGGTCCCATTGGGTTCAGAGGCCCGCGCGGGCTCGTGACATTCAGCAGGCCGTCGGGGAGCGGCAATTGCTCGGCGCCGTTGACGTGGCAAACGGCGCAGTCCCGGCGGTCGCCCGGAAACCGCACGTCGGTAAAATCGTTCACCGAGCCGCGGTAGCCGTAGATGGTGTACTCGGCCGTGGAGTCGTCACCCGTATGGATGCGGTGGATCATGTGGGCGAACTGGATGGTCTGCGCCGGCAGCTTGTTAGCCGGACGGTTGGCCACATCCGTCCCGTTCGGGTTGTGGCAGATCACGCACTGCTCGATCCGGTTCCGGTTGTCGCCGTGCACGCTCAGGCTGCTGTGGCACTTGTTGCACTTGTCCAGGCTGACCACCTGGCGGCGCGCCTGCACCGGTGAGCCGTCCACCGAGAAGTACTTCACCACGTTGGCCCCGGCGTCCCGCACCGTCTGCGCAATGGTGGTGTCGGGCAGCAGCGTGACGCTGTTGTACCCCTCGATGCCGACCGCATAGGTGCCGGTCGCATCGGCCGGGAGCGCGTTGGCCATGGTCCAGGTGTATGTGCCGTCGGCGCCCGCGGCTGTCGTCACCTTCTCGGACACGGAACTGGCGTAATCCGTGGTCGGGCCGCCCATCACCAGTTGCAACTGCATCTTGGTGATGTCGAGGTTATTGCCGGACTTGTCCTTTACCGTAAAAGTCACCGTGGGGTTCAGGCCCGGGCCGGCGCCCGTGACGTTGAGGATGTCGAAAACCACCCCGGGCAGGCTCGCTGAAAACCGCGGGATCGTGTGCGCGCCGATGATCGAGGCGTCGAACTCCAGCTCGCCCTGCGGGAAGTGGCACGAGGCGCACTCGTTGTCGGAGATCTGCGGCAGGTCCGAGTGACCCTGGCCCGTGGCGAAGTTCACGTTGTCATGGCAAGCGCCGCAGGCCGCGCGGTTTGGCTTCAGGTAGGCGTTAGCCTGTGCCGCGCCCGAGTCCTGCTCGTGACAGGCGGTGCAATTGCGCGGGTCGGCCGGGAAGACCACGGTTGAGAAGTCGCTCACCGCCCCCTGGTACCCGATGATCTGGTACTTGCCGCCGGCCAGCACGCTCGGCAACTGCGAGCCCATGTGGATCTTGTGGATCAGCACGGGCAGGTTGACCGAGTTGCCCGTGTCGGGATCGGAACTCTGGGGCTGGTGGCAAATGACGCACAACTCCAGGCCGCGCCGCTCGTCGTGGGCCTGCAGCGGGTCGTGGCACTTCTCGCAGCTCGCGGTTCGGATCACGTCGCGCGTCACTGTCACCGCGCTGCCGTCCGGCACCCAGGTGTATACGTCGGAGTCGAAGTTCCTGATCGAATCCAGGTCGAACTCGCTCAGGTCTCGCCCCGCCCACATGCCGATGCTGTGCGTGACGTGCCGGTCGAAACTCGCCGGCACTTTGTTCTTGAACGTGTAGACGTACTCCCCGTCGGCGACGATCTCGTAGGTGCCGGTCGAATCGGAGTTGGCCTGGGTGGCCGTCTGGTTGGTGATCGGGCTGGTGACGTTGCGGATGATGTAGGACTTGTACTGCCGCTGGCCCTGCGGGATGTAGCCGATCACGAAGCGGATCGAGCTGGAGATGTCGCCCGGCGTTGTGACGCCGTTCTTGTCCAGCGGCAGGCCCCGCGGATCGGTGAGCTTGAAGCGGACCTTGACCGTGCCGTCGTCGGCGATGCTCGCCGCGACGATCTTCACCACCAGGCCCGGACGGACGAAGTTGATCAGGTTGGCATCGGCGTAGAACGCCCTGTCCGTCGCCGTGAAAACCCGGTTCTCGGAACTGCTCAGCAGCACCGCCGACCCGACCACGCAGGTCAGCGCCAGAACGAGCCGGACCGCAGTTCGAAGTGGTCCTGCTACTCGCAGCATTCGCATAGCACTTGCCCCTTCCTTACAGGAAAGTACAAAACGCACCCCCGGAGGGCCGCTTCGCAGGCCCGCGCGCACTAAAAGTCCCCCTCCGAGCGTGTCTCACAACGTCCGTTGAGATCTGAATCAGGAGTAGAGCCATAGTGTCGCAAAAGTAATCGTAGATGTCAAGACCTCTTGGTCGGTTTAATCCGCAGGCTTGCCCGTGGGAAGCATTCACCTATCGTTTTGAGCCCTGAACTAAATGGGTTATGTCACCAAGTCCATGGGGCAGATGCCACGGTCTGCGTCCACTTGCGCTGTTGCAAATTGCAATGTATCGGGCAACGTTGCGTGCCGTTCATTCGATGGTGTCGTTGCGAATTGCCACATATATAGGTGCTGCCGCCGTCCGACCGGCTCCTCTTGCACTGTTTCGCCTCTGCGGCGAAGCCGCCCAGCCGTGCGGCTGCTAGCATCCGCGCGGCCAGCGGGCGCGACTCCGAAATCCTCCCCGCTGGTGATACAATTGCACTGGCCCCTCTTGAGGTTCCATAACTGTGGACGTTCCCGACGCCAGCGCCACGCCTGCGAAGCCCAAACGGAACCCAAAGGCGCCGCGCCAGCAGTTGCCGTTGCTGGACCCGCTGAAGCGCGCCAGCACCTGCGAGGAAGTCGCACTCGGCTTTAGCCAGGCGCAGGCGTACGTCGAAGCGCTGCGCTGCCTGAACTGCCGGGACCCCAAGTGCATCGAGGCATGCCCGCTGCACATCGACATCAAGAGCTTCATCGCCCACATGGTCGAAGGCGACTATGCGGCCGCCTTTCAGAACATCAGTGAGTACACGCCGTTTCCGGGCATCTGC
>JBEKLW010000342.1:0-3914 GCA_050008815.1 Bryobacteraceae bacterium | reverse complement strand
ATTTTTGAACTCTTCCAAGAAGGCCAGTTCCAAGCCGAACCACTCGCATCCTCCAACCAACTGAGATTGTTTGACTTTTAACCGGACAGTCGTGGGCCAGACACCACTTTTCGCGCTCCAAGTTCGCTGAAGACAACGAACTCGCGCAAGCGAAAAGTGGCTGTCTGTACCCGGTTTTTGTGAGGACACCGGCCGAGCGCAACCTGACAAGATGCCGGCCTCCCGCAAGCCGCAGCCGAAGGCGTGTGAGAAGATCGGGCTAGTATAGTAAGACCTTTGCCAACCAGATTGCTTCACCGTGTGGCCATCATCGGTCCGCACCGCCGCCGCACGGGCACGGGGCCTTTTGTCGCGGCGTTCCTCCGGCAAGCCGGCTGCTCGGTTGTGGGTTGGGACCGCGCCGACGCGCACCGGTGGCTGGCTCCGGAATCGCCCGAGCCCGGCGTCGAGGCCGTCGCGATCTGCTCCCCGGCCGAGACCCATCTCGACTACCTGGTGGCCGCTCTGGCGAAGCGGCTGCACGTTTTCTGCGAAAAGCCGATTCTGTGGCCCGCGGATCATTCCTCGGCCGCCTTCGAGAAGCTGATCGCCAGGCTCGCCCCGGCCCTCGACTGCGCGCTCCGGGACCGGCTGGTCGTGCACGAGAACACGCAATGGGTTTATACTTTCAAGGAGTTCCAGAGGCTGGCAGGGGACCATTGGCTGGGGAACATCTGGCGGTTTCGGTGTGAGCTCTCGCCATCGAGCGGAACCGCGCCGGAGATGCTCATGGAATGTAGCGCGCATGCCAACTCGCTGTTGCTCCAGTTGGGCTGTTCCGGCGTGGAGGACCTGCGGATGAGCTTCGAGCGCGGGGACGGCGGCCGTGGCGCGGTGCTGGACGCCGGCTTCCGCAGCCGTGGCGCCTCCGGTGCTCCCGTCGAGGTGGAGTATCATTTCGCCCAGCAGATCAGCCAGCCGCGCGCTGCGGCCTTTGAGATTAATGACCTGCGCGTCGAGCGGCGGGTCGAGTTGAGCGGCTACCGAGTCTCTCTGAAGTTCGGCTCGCAGGAGCATGCCATCCGCGATCCGCTGCAGTCTTCCCTAGAAGACTTTCTGGCAAAGATCTCCGGGCCAAACCGCCGCCCGGATCCCTCCATCCTGCCCAACATCCGGATGTCGTGCTCTTTGTTGAAGGCCTGTCCCGGTTCCCCGGAGGCGGCGCATGCATGATTTCAGGGCGAAGCTCTCCGACCCTCGGATCTCCCCATCCGTGGAGCACTACCTGGAGCGCGCACGCCGGCGCAGAGGCTCGCTGTCGCCGGCCGATCGAACGCTCGCGGACGCCGCCGAGTACGGCCCGGTGTCGATCAATCTGGATCTCACCCTGGCCTGCGATTACCGCTGTGGTCACTGCATCGACTCGAAACTGTTGAACGAGGGACGGCAGTTGGAGCTCGAGACGGTGCTCGCCACGCTCGATGTGCTGACCCAACGGGGGCTGCGGTCGGTCATCCTCATCGGGGGAGGCGAGCCGACTCTCCACCCGTTCTTCGAGCAGGTGGTTGCCAGGATCAAGAAGCTGAACGTTGCGTGCGCCATCTCGAGCAATGGCGCTCACAACCACAGGATCGCCGGCATTGCCTCCCTGCTTGCCCCTGGGGACTGGGTGAGGCTGTCCTTGGACGCGGGCGCGGACGGGACCTTCCAGGCTCTGCACCGGCCGAGGAAGCCCGTCACCCTCGCGCACATCTGCCAGACCGCGGCCGGGCTGAAGCTGAAGGCGCCGCAGGTTCAGCTTGGCTTCTCCTTCGTGGTGATGTGGCACAGCCCCGGCCAGCCGTTCAGTCCCGTGGCCAGCAATGTGGGCGAGATGGCGGCGGCCACCGTGTTGGCCAAGGAGCACGGCTTCGACTACATCTCCTTCAAGCCAATGCTAGTGCGCGATCCCCAGCGCGCCGAAGTCGTCAACCTGGGCCAGCCGGGGCGCGACGTGGCCGCCCTGCGCGAGATTCACGACGGTTTGCGGGCCGCGCAGAGCGTGGCCGGCGGCTGCTTCAGGGTCGTGCCCAGCCGGAACCTGATGGCTTTGCTGGAGGGTTCGGCTCTGGAGAGAAGCGCCCTGCAGCCCGCCGAGTGCCACATGCAGCAGTTCCGGCAGGTGGTCACCCCCGATGGGGTCTTTGCCTGTCCCGCCCACCGCGGAAACCAACACAGCCGCTTCGCCGGCTGCTCCGGCTACCGAACGCCCGAGGCATTCCGCGAAACGACGCGCGCGGCCGAACTCCAGATCCAGCGTTTCGATGCCGCGGTCGAATGCCGCCACGTTACCTGCATCTACAACGAAGCCAACTGGTGGCTCGAAGACCTGATTGAATCCGGGCAGCCGCTGCAACCATCCGTCGCCGCGGACTTCTTCCTCTGAGGCCGGCGTCCTGACAAGAACCGGGGCCAGACACCACTTTTCGCGCTCCGAGGTCACCGAAGGTCAGGGAGTGGCGCAGGCTAAAAGTAGCTGTCTGCTGCAAAACGGGGCCAGGCTACTCTGTCCCGAGCGCAGCGAGTGGACAGAGCTGCCTGTACCCGTTTTGCCACGCCCGTGACCGCTCACCCGGCGGGGGCGCCAGCCTGGAGGCTGGCGCGCGGCTCTGGAGAGCCGCCCTACGCGGCGCCGGCCGCGAGCGCGCCGGGGTGCTAGTGAAACATCCGGGCCAGCATCTCGCCACGGCAGACCGGGCAGACCACGCGGAACGGCCGCGGGTTCAAATGGCGACTCCTCCTTCCGGCCTGTCATCGCCGCCCTCGCTCCGAGGACCCGGCTTGATGCTGTCCACGGCGATGAGCGCCGCCGCGCGCACGGCCAGAATGGCCCCCGCCGCGTAGCGCAGCGGGTTCCAGCGCCCCAGGCCGTGGTGCAGGCAATACCAGCGATAGGCCGCCCGGTGAAACCGCCCGATGTGCCTGCGCCGCACGCGCCGCGTGCGCACGCCGCTGCCCGCGCCCTCGTAGTGTACGATCTTCGACTGCGGATGCAGCCAGACCGTGTACCCGGCCTTCCGGCAGCGGCTGCAGATCACCATCTCGTGGAAGTAGTAGAAGTCCTCCGCCAGGCCGCCCGATTCAAAGAACGCCGGACGCCGCACCAGCATGGCCGCGGCCGAAATCCAGTCCACCAGGTACGGCTCGGCCGAGTTCACGCGGTCCGAGAGCAGGTACCGCCTGGCCCACGGCGCCTTTGGAAACAGCCGCGTCAGGACCGACTTGCGCCCGAAGAGCGCGTTCATGGGGCCGGGGAACCTCCGGCCGGAGGAGAACTGGTCCGTGCCGTCGAGGTTCAGCAGGCGGCTGCCGATCATGCCGGCCTCGGGGTGGGCGTCCATCCATTCCACCAGCCGCGGAATGGCGTCATCCTGGACCAGAATGTCGTCGTTAAGGAACAGCAGGTAGCGCCCGGCCGCCTTCCGCGCGGCCAGGTTGCCCGCCGGGCAGAAACCGATGTTCTTCCCGATCGCCAGCACCTGCACGCTGGGGTAGGATTCGCGCAGCAGTTCCAGGGTCCCGTCGGTCGAGCCGTTGTCGGCCACGATGATCTCGCGCGTGACGTCCCGCCACGGCCCCCGCTCCAGCGTCTCCAGGCAGTCGCGCAGAAACCGCTTCGAGTTCAGGCTGATGATGATGGCCGAGACATCCACGGGCGCCTTCATGGCGTCACCATCGCGGGCGCCGGCTCGCCCGTGCGTCGCGCCAGCGCGTACGCCCAGGTCTGAACGGCCGCCGCTTTCGCGATCCGGTAGAAGCAGGTGATCCAGGCCGCTGCCACGGCGCCGTGCGCCGGAAGGAACACGAAGTACGCGACGGCCAGCAACGGGGCCGCGATGCTGTCCACGATCAGGAAGGACCGCGGCCGCGTGAGCATCATGAAGTTCAGAGTCAGC
>JBEKLW010000341.1:0-3917 GCA_050008815.1 Bryobacteraceae bacterium | reverse complement strand
GAGGAGGTTGGCAAAAGCCTGGCGCATGCGGGTCGCATCCACGACGGCTTCGCACGGTGCGTTGAAGTCGGTGGCGACGGTGATGCGCTTTTCTTCGGCGACGACTTCGTAGAGTTCAACCACATTGGTCAGCAGCGAGGCGATGGAAGTCTTTTCCAGGTTCAGTTTCATCACCCCCGCCTCGGCTTCGGTGATGTCCATAAGCGCGGTGAGCATGGTGAGGACGCGGTCGGATTCCTCGACGCAATCGGCCAGCGCCTCGCTCAACCCACATCACATCAATTTCCGTTAGGATGTCTCTGACTTTGTCAAAATCCATTGGAAGTGCGGAGCAACAATCGAAAGTGTCGGTCAGTGACCAATCGAGCCTGTTTCTATCATACGAGGGTACCCAGATGTCATAACCCTTTCTTGCGCCTATGGAACCTAACAGGGTCTGCACCTGGGAGTGTGATAGATCTGGCATGGCAGTGAGCCTGGATCTGTCCAGAATTCGTTCGAATCCCTGCCAGCCCACGTGAGCCTCAACGTTGAACCTTCCAGCCCCCGCTATGTAAAGCTCGGTTGCGTCGCCATGGATGTACACCTGCGCCTTGTACTGTCCGTCCCCGGCTGGAGACAATGACTGAAAAACTTCCTCATAGTCTGCGAAGGGAACCAATAACGGCTCGGACTGCCCCTCCCAGAGAAAGCAAATTACCCCAGGGTGGCCCTCAAGCTGCCGGAGGTCTTCTTGTCGGAGCCCATAGAAAGTGGAATTCAGGCCGTGGATCTTAGAGTAGCGAATGTACACCCGGCAAGCGCCGTTCCCTATCTCGTAAAGCGACTGACTCCTTTCCATCTTCCGCAGGTTCCCGTACCGGGCCTGCAGTTTCATAAGGAAGGCTTGTTTGAGTTGATTGGCCATGTAGCTCACCCGTTATCATCTGGGTCTGGCGGATTAGTTTCGAAATAGCGCGCCTTCTCGTCTTCCCATTTCCGCAGAGCACTTAGGGCTGGATCACACTCTGGCTCGAAAAACTCTTCGGTGTAGAATCTTGGGTGGAAGTCTTCGAAGACATCGTAGTCGAGGGTTGCCACCTGAACTCCGGGTTCGTCGGCGTAAACGGCCTGAACCACGCCACCCTCCAAAATAACAACGACTCTGCTCATCTCATCCTGCTCCTATTGGCGGCCGTCTCGCATCACGAACTCGGGCGGTCATTTCGAATCTCGACTCGTTGATTCAGAGGTTACTCCGATTCCCCCGAAGAGATCAAGCGCTACACTCTCCTCGCAAGTATGAATAGGCCAACCTCTGCAAATTCTTGATTCAGACTATCAACCGTGGATGGCGGTACAGCAGCATAAGAACAGCTCGGCGGGTCGGAGGCGCGGCGGAGAAGCAGCGGGCCGGCACGGGTCGGCACGCTCGGCGGTTGGCGGCCATCCGCACGTTACCCGTTCACCGTTTCACGTTTGACGTTTACGAACCTTTGACCTGGCTCGGGGCGGGGGTGCCCAGGCGGGCTTCGACCTTGGGGAGCCATTCCATGATGGGGATGTTCTGCGGACACTTTGGCTCGCACTCACCGCAGCGCTGGCACCTGTCCGCGTGGTTCTCGGCGGGGAAGAACATGCGATAGGTGCGCTGGGTCTTCTCCGTGTGGCCGTAGATGACGGTGTCGTTATATAGCTCGAAGTTGCGCGGCACGTCCACACCGTTCGGGCAGGGCAGGCAATACTTGCACTGCGTGCAGGGGATGGGTTTGAGGCCCTCGTAGGCGGCCTTGGCGTGCAGGTAGAGGACGCGCTCGGTCTCCGGCAGGCTGTTGGGACGGCTGCGCGCGGCGCTGACCAGGTTCTGCTCCACCTGCTCCATGGTGCTCATGCCGGAAAGGACCATGGTGACGGCGGGCTGATCCCAAAGCCATTGCAGAGCCCGGTCCGCGGGAGTGGTGCGGAGGGCGGAGCGGGTCCAGATCTCCGCCACGGCCGGTGGCGGCTCTTGGGCGAGTTGGCCGCCGCGGATGGGCTCCATGACAACCACGGGGACGCCCCGGCCAGTGGCGTACTCCAGCCCTTCCCGGCCGGCCTGGTAGGCGATATCCATGAAGTTGTACTGGATCTGGCACAGATTCCAGTGGTAGGCGTCCACGATCTCCTTGAAGAGTGGGAGCTGGTCGTGGAAGGAGAAGCCGAGGGCGCCGATCCGTCCATCGCGTAGCGCCCGCTCGGCGCGCTCCAGGATGCCGAGCTCCTTCATGCGGGGCCACCAGGTAGCATTGAGGTTGTGCAGCAGGTAGAAGTCGATCTGCTCTGTCTGCAAGCGGCCGAGCTGCTGGCTCAGGAACGTGTCGAAGTCGTCGACGGTCTTGACCTGCCAGGAGGGAAGCTTGGTCGCCAGCTTGATCCGATGGCGATAGCCGTCCCGAAGCGCCTGCCCCACCACCACTTCGCTCCGGCCGTCGTGATAGCCATAGGCCGTATCCACGTAATTGACGCCCGCGTCGATCGCGGTGCGGATCATGCGCACGACTTGGGGCTCGTCGATGTCGCCGGCCCCCGGACCACGGAGCGGCAGCCGCATGGCACCGAAACCCAGGGCGGACACCTGGAAGCCGGTCGTGCCGAACGGACGGTATTGCATCGAATCTCCTCTCGGTTCGATCCTGACCGCGGCAGTATACGCTGCCAACGCGCTTCGAGCCAGCCGGAAACCGCGCCTTCAGTGCGGAATCTCATGCTCCGTTCCGCGGCCAGCCACCCTTCCGCATGGCGGCGTCGGCCGACGTGAGTTGCTTCACCAGGGCGAGCAGGAGCGCAACGGTGTGCTCGGCCACGGCGGCATGCCGCGACCGGGAGCGCGGGCCGACCGGCTCAGACGTGATTGCGGAGCATCAGCTCCTTGGGATGCGGGTTCAGGTAGACCTGGTCCTGCAGGTAGGGCACGGTCACCCGCGCCAGGTGGTGCGTGAGCAGCGTGAGGGGGACCACCAGCGGGACGAGTCCCCGATGGTAATCGGCCATGACGCTCAGCAGCTCCGTCTTGTCCCTGGCATCCAGGTCGCGCTTGAGGTACCCCAGGATGTGCTGCATGACGTTGGTGTGCTTCCTGGCCGTGGCCTTGGTGACCCCCTCCGGCCTTGCCGGGATCACTAACTCCTCTGCGCACGGCCTTTCCCAGGTTCTCTACGCGTACACGTCTGCCGTGGGGAACAACGGTTCAGCGTTCGCCGGGCTTTCCGCGAACACGCCGTTCTACAACCTGACGCTCGGCTTTGCCATGCTGGCGGGACGCTTTGCCACGCTCCTTCCGGGGGTCGCGATCGGCGCGGCCGTCGCGCGCAAGAAGACGGCCCCGGTCGGAGTGGCCACCTTCCCCACCACGGGCCTTCTGTTCGTGGTCGTGTTGGTGGGCGTGATCCTCCTTGTCGGTGCCCTAACGTACTTCCCCGCGTTCTCGCTCGGGCCGATTCTGGAGCACCTGCGGCTCGTGGGAGGGGGGACCCTCTGATGAGAGGAAAGGAGCGAGTGCACGGGAGGGGTAAGACCATCTTCGACCCGGCCCTTCTTCTCCGAGCCGCGCGCGGATCGCTCGCGAAGCTCAGCCCGGCCTCGCTCTGGCGGAACCCTGTGATGCTGATCGTCGAGGCCGGCGCCGCGCTCACCACGGTCCTGACCGTGGTCGCTGCCGCGAGTGGGAGAGCGGTCTCGTTCGGGCTCCAAGTCAGCATCTGGTTGTGGTTCACGGTCCTCTTCGCCACCTTCGCTGAGGCGCTGGCCGAGGCGCAGGGGTCGGCGCGCGCCGAGGCGCTGCGACGATCGCGGAAAGACCTCGTGGCGTGCAGGCTGTCGGACGACGGCCGGACAGAGCAGGTCTCGGCGGCGGCTCTGAAGAAGGGAGACCTGATCATCGTTGCCGGTGGTGAGGCCAT
>JBEKLW010000340.1:0-3929 GCA_050008815.1 Bryobacteraceae bacterium | reverse complement strand
TGCGAGAGCGACTCGGCGCGGCGGGCGTCGCGCCGGCCGCCGTCGAATACGGGGACGCGCAGCGCAGCGCCATAGGTCCGCGTGGGCACGGCGCTATTAATGCCCGTTCCGATGGAGCCGTAGTCGGCGAAACCGGCCAGCGAAGGCAGGCGCTCGAACCGGGTGGCGCTGTGGCTCAAGCGGGCGTTCTCCTCGCGGGCCTGCTGCGCCTTCCAGTCGGGGCGGGCGGTCAGGGCCTGCTGGACGGCTTGGGCAAGCGGCAGCTCCTGGGCCGGCGTTGGCAGGAGCTCATCGCTCAGCTCGACGTCGCGATCGAGCTGCAAGCCGATGGCGCGGAGCAGCTCGAGCTTGGCGCGGCGGGCGTCGGTTTCGGCGACCAGCAGTCGCTGGCGCGCGTTCGCCAGCTCCACCAGCGCGCGCGTCACCTCGATTAGCGTGCCGGTGCCGGCGCTTCTGCGGTTCTCGCCCAGGCGGGCCAGCGCCTCGGAGAGCGTGACGCTGGACTGGGCGGCCTCGACGTGCGCCCGGGCCGCCAGAGCGCTCAAATAGAGCGCGGCGACCTGCGCGCCGGTCTGGTCCGAGGCGCTGCCGCTGTCGGCTTCGGCCGCCCGCAGTGCGGCCCGCGAGGCCTGGAAGCGGCGGATGGAGCTGAAATCGAAGATCGACTGCGTGGCGCTCACCCGGGCATCGAACACCGTGAACGGGCCGACGAAGGTGGGGAACGTGAAGCCCGGGATGGGCACCTGAATCTGAATACCGAAGGCGGCGAGGTTGCGCGTCTGGCTCTGCTCGGAGACGGAGGAATCGAAGTTGGGCAGCAGGGCAGCACGGGCCTGGGCGGAGCGCGCCCTAACCTGGCTGACGCCCTCGCGGGAAAGCCGGACGCCCGCGTTGCCCGCGGGGGCGAGCGCGATCTCGACGGCCTGCTTGAGGCTGAGACGCAGCGGTTGGGTTTGTCCGGAAGGCGCGGAGGGGGCCTGGGCCAGCGCCGCGGCGGGCGCAGCCAGGACCAGAATCAGCGGGAGCCGGTGCATTTCCTTCCTCCTCTGTGAGTGACGCGCGCGGGGGCCTTGAGGCCGGCGGCGATGAATGGGATCAACCGCTCGACGAGGCCGTCGGCGTCGGAGACGTCGCAGCGCCCGCCGGAAGTGACGCGGATGTGGCGCAGGCCGGCTAGCGTGTGGCCCATGACGCCCACGGCGAAATGGAATCTCCAGAACAGCTCGGTGTCGCCGACGCCGGGCATGGCGCGGCGGAATGCGGCGACGAAGCGCCGCACCACGCCGGAGAGCTGCTCCTGGAAGAGGCCTTCGAAGACGTCGCCGGGCTCGACGAAGGCGCGGCCCAGCAGGCAGGCGGCGTTGGCGCCTTCCTGCTCCCCGCACACCTTCACCACCGGCTCGATGAAGGCCCGCACCAGGTGCTGGAGCGGGACCGGGCGGCGCCCGGCCTTGGCCTCGGCCGCATCGAGCATGGCCAGGCGCCGCTCGTTCACGGGTCCGATGCGGCGGGCAAAAACGGCCTGAATGAGGGCGTCCTTGGACTGGAAGTAGTAGTTGACGGCCGCCAGATTGGCGCCGGCCTCGGCGGTGATGTCGCGCAGCGAGGTGCTGGCGAAGCCGCGCTCGGCGAAGAGGTGCTCGGCGGCGTCCAGGATGCGTTCCTTGGTGGAACTCGGGGGTTTGCCCATACGCGTCTCTGAAACGTTCGTTTGATTAAATTATACGTATGACCTGGAGATTGTCAAGGGGCGGGCGGCTCTGCGCGAGGATGCATCCCGTAGCCGAGCCGCGCGCGTAAGCAAGCGGAGCAGTTTGCGGGTGGGAAAGCGAAAAGCTCCGCTCCCTTCCGGTCGCGGCTCTGCGCGTGGGTTCACGTTAGGCCAGCGGCGACAGCCGGGCGTCGGCACGAGTGACCATGCGTCGGGGACGCACAATAGAGGATGAAAACGGGGTTTTCGAGAGAGTGCCGACGCGGCAGGCTCGAGAGCGTGCGCTACGACAGAAGCCGCGCCGGCCTACGGACGGATTACGGAACACGCCACGGCTAGCGCGGCGCCAGCCCGGCCTGCTGGAGGAACTCCGCGGCAACGTCGGCCGGCTTGCGGTGCCGGATTTCCACTTCGTGGCCGAGCTTCCGCACGATCTGGTCGGTGAACCGGCCCGAAAGCTCCGCCAGCGCCCGCCGCATGCCCGGATGCGACTCGAGGGTGTCGGCCCGGGCGGCCAGGACGGCTTGAGAGGGCAGGAAGGCGTGCCGGTCGTCGCGCAGCAGCTTGACATCGAGCTGGGAGAGCAGCGCGTCGGTCTCGCTGCCGATGGCCATGTTCGCCTGGTTCCCCTGGAGTGCGCCATAGGCGGCGCCGCCGCTGAGGCTGCTCGGCGCGGCCTTGACCGGCAGGTTGTAGAACTTCATGAGCAGGGCGTAGCCATCCGGCCGCTCGATGAAGTCGTGATCGGCGGCCAGGATCCAGCCGGGCTCGTACGCCGCGGCATCGCTGAGCGTCTCCAGCTTGCCGGCCCGGGCGTCCGCGCGGCGCACCACGACGGCCACGCGGTCCTCAAAACCGAGCGGCGGGAAGATCACCAGGCGTCGCCGCTGGAACTCCTGCCGGACGCGTTCGTAGACGATCGCCCGGTCGTACTCCGGCGCCAGCTTCAGGAGCGCCATGAGCGCCGTGCCGGTGTACTCCGGGTACACGTCGACCTGGTCCGACAGAAGCAACTGGTGCACCAGCAAGGTCGAGCCGAGGCCCAGCTTGCGCTCCACGGATGTTTGAAGCCTGTTCTCCAGGTGCCTGGCGACGATCTCACCGAGCACGATCTGTTCGGTATAGCTCTTCGAGCCCACAACGATCGTGCGCTGGCGGTTCCAACAGCCGCACAGCACAGTGGTGGCGATCAGGCAGATGAGAGCGCTGGCTCGGCTCACTCAGATTCCCCCTCGTGAACAAAAGCTCCCGCACAGCGGGGCGAAGTCTGATTATATGCGCGCTGACAGGGTCACCGACAGGCCCACGGGGCTCGTTCCCCCGAATGGATGGGCTCCCAACTGCCAAGAGAGCCGCGCTATCCAATTGTCAGAGAGATGCGGAGACTATCAACGCGACCGCGGCTCACACGGCCCACTGGGCAATCATAATATACTGCCGTCTTGGGCACGCTGCGACGCATCTTCCAGGCGCTCGACCGGATCGTCACGGAACACCCGGACGCCGTAGCGCTGGTCGCGCTGGTCGTTTCGTTTGTCCTGCGCTTCCACGAAGCAGCGCAAACCTACCTCGATCCGGACGAGGTCCATTACTTCCAGATGTCCATTCCGAGCGGTATCCGGACGCTCTACCAGAGCGCACTTGACACGCACCACCCCGCCCTGTACATCGTCCTGATGCACTGGGTCGGCAAGGTCAGCGAGCACGAGATGGCTTTGCGGAGCATCGCGATCGCGGCCGGAACCGTCTTCCCGTGGTTCCTCTACCGCTGGCTGGCGCTGGTTTGGAACCGGCTCGCGGGGCTGCTGGCGCTGCTGCTCGTCGCGTTTGCGCCTCACATGATCTCCGTGAGCGCGCAAGCGCGCGGCTACACGCTCGCGTTCCTTGGGATCTGCGCCTGCCTGTACTTCCAGGAACGCGCGCTCAGGGAGTCGTCGTCCCGCTGGATGATGGTTTCTTCGGCGGCACTCTGTCTGGGGATCATCTCCGAATACTTTGTGGCCTTTTTCGCCGCCGCGGCCGGCATCGGCTTCCTCTTACGGGCCTGGAAACAGCCACCACCTCGCCGGCTCTGGCTCACCTGGGCGGCGGGCCAGGCGTGCGGGGTCGCTCTCTATGGGTTCCTCTTCGTCACGCAGATTCTGCCGATGCTGTCCAGCCCCATGGGGGAAGCGGAGAACCAGGGCTGGCTGCGCGGCGCGTTCCCGTGGTCGGGAGA
>JBEKLW010000034.1:0-10900 GCA_050008815.1 Bryobacteraceae bacterium | reverse complement strand
CGCGCTTCGACATCGCGCGCTTCGGGGCAGAGGTCTTTCGCCCGAGCCCGCGCCAGGCCGCTCTGCTGATTGTCGCCGGCACGGTCACGCTGAAGATGGCCCCGGTGCTGAAGCGGCTCCATGACCAGATGGCGGACCCCAAGTGGGTGCTCTCGATGGGCGCATGTTCCAGTGTCGGCGGGCCGTTCAACACTTACGCGGTGCTTCAGGGCGTGGACAAGGTCGTTCCTGTGGACATCTACGTCGCGGGTTGCCCGCCCCGCCCCGAAAACCTGTTCTACGGCCTATTGAAGCTCCAGGAGAAGATCGACACGATGCCGAACCTGGCCCGGCGTCCGACCGAGGTCCGTCTGGACGAGGCCATGCTGGAAGATTTCAAGCAGCAGGTCCGGATCGCCCAGATCCGGCAGCCGGCGTGACGCATCCGGGCCAACCGTAGCGAATCCGCACCGGTGTTCTACAAAGACACACGCGAGGTCTACCGGGTCCACGAGCTGGACCACCTGGAGTGGCTGGAGCACGGATTCGGCACGCGGCTTTCCTCCCCCTGGCCGCCCCAGCCGCTGGTCTGGGTGAGGCAGGTCCACTCGGCCCGCTGCGTGAGCGTCGATGGAAGGGTCGGCTGCCTGGGCGAAGCCGACGCGCTCATGACCGACACACCGGGGTGTCACCTCGGCATCCGCACGGCGGACTGCATCCCCATCCTGCTGGCCGACGCCCGGCTGCGCGCCGTGGCGGCCGTCCACGCGGGATGGCGAGGCGCCGCCCAGGCCATCGCGCGCCAGGCCGTGGGCGCCATGCGCGAGAGGTTCGGCAGCCGTCCGGAGGACCTGATTGCCGCCATCGGCCCGGGCGTCTGCGGCCAGTGCTACGAGGTGGGTCCGGAGGTGGCCGAGCTGTTCCGGCCGTGGCTGCCGGACTTGCCGGGGTCCGAGGGGCGGTTCCTGCTGGACCTGGCGGAGGCCAACCGGCGCCAGCTTATTGAGGCAGGTCTGGAACCGGCCCGGGTGATCATCGGGGCGCCGTGCACCGCCTCGAATCCCACTGAGTTCCATTCCTGGCGGCGTGACCGGATCAAGACGGGGCGGATGGTTTCGACAATCGCGATTCGCCCGTGAAAGGTGGGTCAGGAATGAGCAGGGCGCGAGCTGGAGCTCGCGCCCTTCCGTGGTCTGTTGGTCTGCGCCGCGCGGTTGGGGCCCAGCCGCGCGCGAGGCGCAGCTAGGCGGCGGCGTTCATCAGCAGGTCGTCGAGCGTATCCGTGCCATCGCGCTGGTCGCGGTCCGCGGCTTCCTGGCAGCGGATGCAGAACTCTGTCCAGGGCACCGCAGCCAGCCGCCTCGGACTGATGTCCTCGTCGCAGCGCGCGCACACGCCGAAGGTCCCATCCTGCAGGCGCCGCAGGGCCGCCCGGACGTTCCGCAGCAGTTTCGATTCGCGGTCCAGATTACGGATAGCCAGCTCGCGCTCGGCCGCGCGCGTGACCTCATCGATAGCGTCGGGGCTCTTCTCGATGGCGATCTCGTCGCGCCGCCGGAGGATTTCGGCCAGTTCGGCCCGTTTGGCCTCCAGGATCTGCCGGAACTTGGTTAGCTCGGTCTTGGTCATCGCTATCCCCCCTCCTCGCGTCACTTCTTAACGTTCCTTCATCAATGCTGGAGGTATGAATCGCTACTCATTCTCCCCACCCAATCTCGAGGGGTTTGCGGCAACTAGTATAGACGCTCAGTTGGCAGAGATGTTTCATGAAATCTGAGCGCAGCCGACTAAGGAAGTGCCGTGCTCCCCCGTCGGCTCGCCTACCCTGGTTGGGGTCTCTGCCAGTCATACTTTGATAAGACTCACTCCTAGCAATATCGGTTCCAAAGAATAATACAAGTAGGATCAATGTGCAAGCCCATGTTTGACGTTGGCCTCTACCAAAAGTTCCCTGGGGACGGTAAAAATCTCTCTAGTCCTAGGATTTAGGGCTGTGACCGGCCAGCCGGAAGGGGCCGGCGCGCCTTCCTGCCGCCTACGGCCGGATCTCGAAGGCGCCAAAGACGAGGCCCAGGTCGCGCTGGTCGCCTGGGACCCGGTAGGTCCGCTCGACGGCGATGACGACCTCGACCGAGGTCCGGCCGAGGAGCTCCGGCGGTAGCCGGAGGGACGTCTGGAAGCGGCCGGGAGCGCGCAGGACCACTGCATCGGGCAAGGGAACGCCCCCCACGGCGACGTTCAGGCCCAGGGGACCCTGGCGGAGCTGCTCGGAGGGGCACCAACCCTCCAGGTACAATCTGGCAGCGGGGTTCCGCGGCCCGGCCAGCCGCACGCTGGCGAGTTGCGGCATCCAGCGCCGGCCGCCCTCTGGCCGGTACCAGGTGGGTCCTAACTGCTGGCTGAACAACGAGTTGCCTACATCTACGCGCTGCGGATCGCCTCTGCCCCAGAGCTCTCGCGCCCGCTTGAGGTAGGACAGCGTGATGCCTCGCAGGCGGCGCGGCTCCACTTCATAGACCACCACCCTGCCGCTCTCGAGCGCGGCTCTTAGAAGGCTGGCGGGCAGCACGAAGTCCGAGACGCGGCTCAATCCTGGCCGCTCCTGGATCCGTGTCTCGGCCCCGGGCTCCAGGTACACCTCCGAGACGCCGAAGGCGCGGAAGGGATAGTTGCCTATCGTGGACCAGAACAAATCGTTGTCTACGCCGGTCAGAACGATGGTCTTGGAGGGGTACAACTGCCGGGCGCGATAGGCCCCCAGAACCAAGGTCCGGGCCCGGAAGCTCCTCTCTGCCGCTGCCCTGGCGCCCATCCCCGCCTGCAGGGCGCCCGCGACCAGGTAGAGGCCGGCGAGCGCCACCGCAGCCCGCCGCCAGGCGCGCCGACGGCCTCGGGAGGCGGCGACCGCCGCCCCGCCGGTGAGCGCCAGACCGACGGTCGGAACGGCGAGGTAGTACGCCAAGACGTGATCGCGGAGTGGAAGCACCGGCGCCAGCGTCAGGAAAAACCAAGCCAGCCCGAAGGCCGGCGCCCGGCTGCCGCGCCGCCAGGCCCACACGGCGAATCCGGCCAGAGCGGCCGCCAGCAAGGCGGCGCCGGCCGGGCCGACCCATCCGGGCAGCGTGGGGAAGACGTGCCGGAGGCCGTCCGGGCCGAGCGCCAGCCGGCAGTACTCCCATAGCGTGGTGACAAGCGACGGCCCAAAGTGGAGCGCGTAGGCCGGATCGCTGCTCCGGTAGGGCGCCAGGAAGTAGTGCGCCGCCGCGTAAGCCGCCGAGGCGGCTACCAGCGGCAACGTCTTGCGCCAATAGGGCCGCGCGCAGCACCAGGCGTAGGCCAGCGCGATGGCCGGGTACACGGCCATGGTTTCTAGCGCGCCGAGGCCGAGGATGAACGCCGCCCACTGCCCGACCAGCCAGCGCCGCTCGCCGCTCTCGATGTGGCGAAGCAGGCAATAGAACGCGGCCAGCAGGAAGAAAGCGCACAGCACCTGGTTCCAGGCCGAGAGCCAGGAAAGCGGCAGGACCAGCGCACCGCTGGTGACCCAGAAGACCGGCGCCAGCAAGCCGGCCAGCCGGGAACCGGTCAGGCGGCGCGCTACGGCAGCCAGCAGCGCGAGAGCGGCGAACTGGGTGGCGAAGACCGCGGCGTGGTAGGGCGCCGCCCAAGTGCCGAACAGCGCCTGGCCCACCAGGAAGAAGGCCCGCTCGCTCAGCGGCCGGATGGTGCCCTGCGCCATGGGCGCAAACAGCGCGGCCGGCAGGTCGCGCCAGCTCTGGACCGAGAGCTCGAGCCCCAGCCAGGCAAAATCGTCCTGCTGGAACCAGGAGCGGAAGCCGGGCCAGTACAGGGCCAGGCAGAGAGCGGAGGGCAGGGTCCACCAGGCGAGCTTTCCCAGGCGCCGCATAAGGCCAGCCCACAAGAATAACATTCGGGCCACGAGGCTCCCCGTGTGATAATGAATATCTTTTTGACCGTGACAGACACGACGAAGACCGTGATCGAGAAGGCCGCGGGCGCGCCCAGCCACGAGGCCCGGCTGGATTGGGCCGAGCTGGCCGCCGTGTGCTTGTGCCTGCTGTTCTTTCTGGAGGGCCTCATCTTCATTCCTTACGTGGGCCTGCAAAACGACGAGCTGCTGTTCGCCGAAGCGCTCTATCCGCCGGTGGCGGCCGCACACTCGGTCCGGGTAGCCGGACAGCAGGTTCCGACGATGCTGATGAGCTACGTCGGGACGCTGAAGGCGTGGCTGTACGCGCCGGTGTTCGGGGTGTGGCCGCCGTCGCCATGGTCGGTGCGGATTCCGGTGCTGCTGCTCGGGGCCCTCACGGTGGGGCTTTTCTTTTCGCTGGTCCGGTCAACGTGCGGTTCCCGCGCCGCCGTCGTGGCCGCAGTGCTGCTGGCCACCGACGCGACCTTTGTCCTGACCACGTGCCTGGACTGGGGGCCGGTGGCGCTCCAGCATTTTCTTTTGGTCGCGGGCCTGCTGCTGCTGTGGCGGTTCCACGCCACCGGGCGGTTGTTACGGCTGGGCGCCGGGTTCTTCTGTCTTGGGCTGGCGCTATGGGACAAAGCGCTGTTCTCCTGGAGCCTGGCGGCGCTGGTTGTGGCGGCGCTGGTGGTCTTTCCGCGCGAGACGCTCGGGCACCTGCGGCCGCGGAAGCTGGCGGTGGCCGTGCTGGGCTTCGCGCTGGGCGCCGCGCCGCTGATCGTCTACAACACGACCCAGAACCTGATGACCTTCCGAGAGACCGCCACTTTCACGACGGACGGTCTGGGCCAGAAGGCGGCGCTGCTGCGGGCGAGCCTGGAAGGCGCGGCGCTGTTCGGCTACGTGGTGCGCGAGGACATGCCGCTCCAGCCGCGCAAGCCGCAGAACCCGCTGGAGGCGCTCTCGGTCGAGCTCAGCGGCAGCCTGGGCGAACGCCGAACGGGCCTGCTGGGGCTGGCCTGCATCCTGGCGGTGGCGTTGCTGCCGTGGCTGTGGGTGACTCCGGTGCGCCGGCCAATGCTGTTCGCGCTGGTGTTCCTTGGCGTCGTCTGGATCCAGATGGCGCTCACCAAGGGCGCCGGCACGGGGGCGCACCACACGGTGCTGTTGTGGCCCTTTCCGCACCTGCTGGCGGGCGCCGCGCTGGCCCGTGCGTCGCTGGCGCTGCGCCGCTCGGGACTGGCGGTGCTGGTGGTTGTGGTGGCGCTCGTCTGCGGCGCGAATGCGGCCGTGCTGAACCAGCACCTGGCGCAGTTGATTGAGCGCGGCACGAGCACCATCTGGACGGACGCGATCACCCCGCTCGCGGCCTACTTGCGTGACGCCGGCGCCAGCCGGATCTACGTGATGGACTGGGGCATGATGAACGTGCTGCGCGCGGTGGAGGAGGGCCGTCTGCCGCTCGAGATCGGCAGCGATCCGGTGGCGAAGGAATCGCCGGCAGCCGGCGACCGGGAGCTGGCGCTGCGCATGCTGGCGACCCCGGGCGCGCTTTTCGTGGGTCATACGGAGGGCAACGAGATCCTGAGCGGCGTGAGCGCGCGGATGGAGGCGCTGGCGCGCTCGGCGGGCTACCAGAAGCAGGTTGTAGGGGTGATCGAGGACCGCAATGGGCGGCCGGTCTTTGAGGTCTACCGCTGGACGACTACTTCGGCGCCAGCCCCACGCTCGTGACCACGAGGCCGAGCTCGCGGGTCTCGATTTCGCCCGCGTGGAGGAACTTGTCGAGCGCGAAGGAGACTCTGGCGGGCGCCAGCTTGAGGGCCTCCGGCGGCACATCGCGCGCGTAGGTGTGCTCCCCGGCCTGCGAGTAAGTCTCTGGCGGGAGCGCCGTGCCCTCGACCCAAGCCGACAGCGTCACCGGGCCCCGCCGGGAGAGCACTGCATCGGGCAGCGAGAAGCGCAGCTCGAGCCGGGCGCCTTTTTCCGACGAGCCGGGGGGCGGTTGCACGGCGACGGCGAATCTCCCCATGGTCCAGCGCCAGGAGTTCTCCTCGACCTGGTGGAAACCGTTCAGAAGCTGGGGCGCTGCGCGCGGATGCGCCACGGGCACGACGCTGAGGGCCGGCTGGTTCTCGTCCTCGACGGTCTCGACCTGCGGCGGACGCCGCTTGCAGGCGCCAGCGCTCCAGATCAGCAGCGCCGAGGCGGCCGCCGCTCCAAGCCTCAATCGCCGCATCGCTCCACCTCCACCAGGCACTCGGGAATTATAGCGTGCGCCGCGCACCCGCTTCCGCCACAATGATGTGGATGCCCTGGCTGAGGAAGTTCGCACGCGTGCTGCTCGCTGGTTGCGCCATTCTGGGCGCGCTGATGCTGGTGGCGACGTTCACGCCGCTGGTGCGCTGGTACGCCCGCGTGCTGTCGGGCAACTGGGAGGAGGCCCGCGGCGACGTGCTCATCGTGCTGGGCAGCGGCGCCATCGACGGGCGGGCGCTGGCGCTGGGATCCTACTGGCGCGTGGTCTACGCCGACCGTGCCTGGCGGGAAGGCGGCTTTCGCGAGGTGGTGGTGAGCGGCGCGGGCGTGGCGCCGCTCATGCGGGACTACTTGGTCTGCCACGGCGTGCCGGCGGCGGCGATCCGGGTGGAGAACGAGGCTCGCGACACGCGGGAGAACGCGCTCTACGTGCAGCGGCTTCTGGCGGGCGTGCCCGGGCGCAAGGTGCTGCTCACCAGCGACTACCACATGTTCCGCGCGCGGCGCGCGTTCGAGAAGGTTGGTCTGAAGGTGGGCCTGCGTCCGTTTCCGGATGCGCTGAAGTCGGACAGTCATTTTTGGGGTCGCTGGCCGGCCTTCCTCACTCTCTGCGAGGAGACCGTCAAGGTCGCCTACTACTGGGCGCGCGGGTGGATCTGAAAGAAGCCGAGAGCGGAGAGTGGAGAACGCCAAAACGGGCTGGCGGACCACGCCGGGATCTTGTAGACTGATTGAGCTTCGCACCTCGCTACGATCGTGGTGAAACATCCGGGCTAGGATGGCGGCGCGAATCCAGCGCTCATCGCGGGGCAAATCAGCTTGCGCTGGAGCGGTCGCGCGTGCCGAGGGGAAGAGACGCGGTGTTTCCAGAGAGAGAAGGAGAGAGTCGTCCATGAGAAGATCGGGCCTGGTTTGCAGCCTGTTGCTGTGCGGCATAGCGGCTGCGCAATCCGCCGTCGATGTGCCAGCCAAGGAGGCGCCCGCCGCGCCGGAGGAGCGGTGGTTGTTTCCGCGAAATTTCGTGCGCGGGCACCTGGATTTCGAGGTCGCGCCTCCGCACAACGAAGTGGATCTGGGGCTGTGCTCCGCCGACGAGGGCACCAGGCTGGGTCCGGCCGCGCGCTGTGCGGCCTTCGCGCGGTACGTCTGGAGCGGTTACATAGAACTCCAACCGGTGGGCCGCACCGTGTTGCGCCGGTTGTTCTTCTTCATGGAGCCGAAGCTGTTCGGGGGTGACAACCTTCCACAGACGAAGTACACCGCATCGCCGTCCGCGATCATCCTGGAGCGCACCCTGGGAGCAGGGGTGGAACTGCCAGGCCAGTTCGAGTTGAGAGTGACTCACCATCGAACCAAGCTGCTGGGGCGGTACGGCAGCCAGCCTTCTGCGGTGACACTGCGCCCCGACGGCCCGTACGGGCTCTATACCACGATTGGCGTGCGCTGGTACTTCGGAGGCTACGGGCCCGCCAGGCGCTAGCGGCGTGTCCAGCGGCGACAGCCAGACGTCGGCTGAAGCCGACGCTCGAAACTGAAGTTCGCGCCACAAAGTGGAAACCGCGCCGGCTTACGGGAGGATCACAGGCAGTTCGGAGTGTCCCCGGATTCCTACCGTTTTCGTAGAATGAAAGGTTGTGATGACGCCGCGCGACACAATCGACGCCCCGCCGGTCGCGCTTTCCAAGCTCCCCGACCTGGAAGCGGCGCTGGCAGCGGTCATCCGCGGGAAAGCGGAAGTCCTGCGGCTGTCGCTGGTGTGCCTGCTGGCCCGCGGCCATCTGCTCATCGAGGACGTTCCCGGCGTCGGCAAGACGACGCTGGCGCACGCGCTGGCGCGGTCGGTGGACTGCCAGTTCCACCGGCTTCAGTTCACCGCCGACATGCTGCCAAGCGACGTGGTGGGCGTCACCGTCTACAACGCGCACTTGCAGGCCTTCGAGTTCAAGCGCGGCGCGGTGTTCACCAACTTCTTGCTGGCCGATGAAATCAACCGCACCACGCCCAAGACGCAATCGGCGCTGCTGGAGGCCATGAACGAGCGCCAGGTGACCATCGACGGCCGCTCGCACCCGCTGCCGGAGCCGTTCATGGTGATGGCCACGCAGAACCCGGTGGAGCACCACGGCACCTACCCGCTGCCGGAGTCGCAGCTCGACCGCTTCCTGATGCGCTTGCGAATCGGCTATCCGGACCGGGCCAGCGAGCGGCAGATCCTGCGGAACGGCGCCAGAATTCTGCCGGCGCCGCTCGAGCCGGTGCTCTCTTCCGGGGACGTGGCCGAGCTCCAGTCCTGGGTAGGCCGCGTGGCGGTGGACGAAGCGCTGGTGGAGTACATGCTGGCGATCGTGGAGAAGACCCGGGGGCACGAGTCGCTGGCGCTGGGCGTCAGCCCGCGCGGCGCCCAGGCGCTGTACCGCGCCACCCAGGCGCTGGCCATGATCGAGGGCCGCGACTATGCCATCCCGGACGACGTGAAGCGCCTGGCTGTGCCCGTGTTTGCGCACCGCGTCGTGGTGAACACGCGCCTGACGCTCACCGAGCGCACGGCCGATCTGAGCGACCGCATCCTGGAAGAGATACTGACGCTAGTGGAAGTGCCGCTGTAGGGGCCGATAGCTCACAACATGAATACTGCGATCGTCGGTCTGCCGATGGTGGGCAAAACGTCGCTGTTTACGATCCTCACCGGCGCGCACGAGGCGGCGCGCACCGGCTCGATGGCGACGCGCGTCGGGGTAGCCAAGGTGCCGGACCCGCGGCTGGAGGCGCTGGCCGAAGCGTTCCACGCCGAGAAGGTCACGCACGCCGTGATCGAGTATCTGGACACGCCCGCCATCTCCAAGGAGGCGTTGAGGGATGCGGGCTTCCTGGGCAGTCTGCGCCAGGTGGACGCTTTCGCACACGTGTTGCGGCTCTTCCACGAGGACAGCATCCCGCACGAGCAGGGGTCGATCGAGCCGCTGCGCGACGCCGCCAACATCGAAATCGAGCTGATCCTGAGCGACCTGATGGTGGTGGAGAAGCGCCTGGAGCGGCTGGACAAGGACCGCAAGAAGATCAAGTCGGCCGAGCTGGACCGGGAGTTCGAGGTGCTGGAGCGCGCCCAGGCGGTGCTCGGATCCAGCCGGCCGCTGCGCGAGATGGAGCTGAGCCACGAGGAGGAGTGGCGCATTCGCGGGTTTCATTTCCTCTCGCAGAGGCCGGTGCTCTACGTGCTCAACCTGGACGAAAGCGAGGCGCCGCGCCTGCACGAAATCGAGGCCGAGTGGCGCGGCGGTCCGCTGGGCGGGCGCGCGCAGACGGCCGTCACGGCCGTCTGCGGCAAGATCGAGGCCGAGCTGGCCGAGCTTTCCGGCGAGGAGGCGCGCGAATACCTGGCCAGCTACGGCCTGGTGGAGTCCGGCCTGGAGCGCCTGATCTCGGCGAGCTACTCGCTGCTCGGGCAGATGTCGTTCCTCACTGCGAGCGAGAACGAGGTCCGCGCTTGGACCATCCCGGTGAACAGCACGGCGGTCAAGGCCGCCGGCACGGTTCACACCGATTTCGAGAAGAGGTTCATCCGCGCCGAGGTGGCGAATTGGAAGGTGCTGGTCGAGAGCGGGGGCTACGCCGGCGCCCGCGAAAAAGGGTTACTCCGGCTGGAAGGCAAGGAGTACATTGTCAAGGACGGCGACGTGCTCCTGATCCGCCACGGGTGAGGCGCGAGGCCTTTTCCGTGGGGCGGACCGCCAGGTCCGCGGCCGACCGCCAGGTCGGCCTTGAGTGCGGGACGTGGCCGTCCCGCGCGGGCAAGACTGCCCGCCCCACGCATCGAGAGCACCTGGTGGGGCGGGGCTCCAGGCCGAGCCTGTCGTTACGTACAGATCACGGACGGGCTTACCGGTCTCAGGGCGTTGCGAAGAAGTTGCCCATCCCCCGGAACTTGGCGTAGCGCTGCTCGATGAGCTCGCTGGCCGACAGGCCGGAAAGCTCGGCCAGCGACTCCCTCAGCGTTTGGCGGAGGAACTCGGCGGCCTGGTCCGGGTCGGCGTGCGCCCCTTCGGCGGGCTCGGGAATGATGCCGTCGATGAGGCCGAAGCCCAGCAGATCCGGGGCGGTGAGGCGCAAGGCGCGCGCCGCCAGCGGGCCCTTGGTGGAATCGCGATAGATGATGGCGGCGCAGCTCTCCGGGGAGATCACGCTGTAGACGGCGTTCTCCAGCATGTAGACGCGATTGCCCACGCCCAGGGCCAGGGCACCGCCGCTGCCGCCCTCCCCGATGCAGATGACGATCACCGGGGTCGAGAGGCGCGCCATCTCCCGCAGATTCGTCGCAATCGCCTCGGCCTGGCCGCGCTCCTCGGCGTCGATGCCGGGGTAGGCGCCCGGGGTGTCCAGCAGGGTGAGGATCGGCCGGCGGAACTTCGCCGCCAGCTCCATTACCCGCATCGCCTTGCGGTAGCCCTCGGGCTTGGGCATGCCGAAGTTGCGGAAGAGCTTCTGTTTGGTGTCACGGCCCTTCTGGTGGCCGATCACCATGATCGGCTGGCCCTCGAAGAAGCACATGCCGCAGACGATCGCCGGGTCGTCGCCGAAGCGGCGGTCGCCGTGGATCTCCTGGAAGTCCGTGAAAAGACGCTGAATGTAGTCCAGCGTGTGGGGGCGCTTGGGATGGCGCGCAAGCTGCACCCGCTGCCAGGCGAGGTTGGTTTCCTCTGGTTGGGCAAGCGGGGCGTCCGGCTCGGGGGCGGG
>JBEKLW010000339.1:0-3934 GCA_050008815.1 Bryobacteraceae bacterium | reverse complement strand
CTTCGGAGGAAAGCTGGAAGGCCGCGCTTTCCGCCGTGCTCGAGCGGACCGGACGCCTCGACGTCCTCGTTAACAACGCGGGCATCAACGTCAGGAAGAACATAGAGGAAATGTCCGTGGAATCCTTCGACGCCATGTTCGCGGTGAACGTCAGGGGACCGTTTCTCGGGATCAAGCACTCCCTGCCGATCATGAGGGCCGCGGGCGGGGGGGTCATCCTCAACATGTCCTCGATATGCGGCCTGGTCGGCCACAGGTACACGAACGAGGTCTATACGGCGACCAAGGGCGCCCTGACCCTGCTCACGAAATCGGTGGCCGTGAGATACGCTGGTGACAATATCCGCTGCAACTCCGTCCACCCCAGCACGGTGGAAACCGCCTTCGTGCAGGCCATGCTCAAGGACCCCGAGCGCCGGGCAGAGAGACTCGGCGAAGTGCCTCTCGGAAGGCTCGCCGGCGCAACAGACGTCGCGAACGCGTTGGTCTACCTCGCCAGCGATGAGGCCTCGTTCATCAACGGGGCCGCGATTCCTGTAGACGGTGGCCTCACGGCGGGGTAGGCGGCCTCACTCCCAGACGAGTGCCAAGCTCACGTCGTTCACGTTCGTGTACGTCGCGGGCTCCTGCCGCTTCGCTGTTCCGTCGATGCCGTCCGTGGCATTGGAGCTGTAACCGTCGGCACCGGCTTCGAGACACTGCTCGCGGAAGCCGCTCATCACGTGCACCGTGACGATCAAGACCGGCGTGTGCCAGCGGCGCCAAAGCCGTAGCCGTCTGAGGCGGCCATTCTGGAGTTCGCCAACAGGTACGGCGTGTTGGGGCTGAACGCATCCCTGGTGGCCAGCCAGAAGCCCGCTCACTCCACACTCCGCTGCGACCCCGCGAGATGGAAAACGCGCTCGCGCGAGGGTTGCCGGTGCGGCGGAGGGCTACTCGGCGCCGGCGGACTCGGCGGCCTCCTCCTCCTCTTCCGGGACGCCGCGCTCCTGAAACAACAAGCGGCGCAGGGTGCGCAGATCGTTGAGGATGCGGTGGCTGGTGCTCAGGTGCAGAGACAGCTTGGCGAGGTTGTAGGAGACCAATTGCAGCGCCTCGAGGCGGCGTTCCGGCTGCGGGCGGGTCACCTCGGCCTCGACCTCGCGCCGGGCCTCCTCAATGGCTTCACACAGCAACTCGACGAACTGCTGAGCGCTCTCGATATTCTCGAACGGCGTCTGGGGCTCGTAGGCCAAACCGCGCACCCCCGATGTCCGAATTATAGACCCGTATGAGGGTAGCGCGCTGGGCACCCCCCGGAGTGCCGGCTCAGCGCATTGCTTAGCAAGGACTTCCCGGCGGCCAACGCGGGTGGATTGGTCAGGTGCACGGGCGTGAGTTGATGGGTGGCAGCGCGGCGCCCCAAGCGGCCAGCGCGACCGCTAGCGCTGGCCGGTGGCCGCCGTTGTGGGCAGAATCGGGCGGCTGGCGTCGAGCGCTTTCAGCTCCTCTTCGGTGCATTCGGCGCCCTCCTCGTGGTAGTCGGCATCCACGTTGACCTCCCAGAGGTCGTAGCGCGCGCCCAGGACGTTGCGGGCCGCGAGCATCGCCGTGAGCATCGAGTGGTCCTGGTTGTTGTAGCGGTGCATGCCGTTCCGGCCGACGAGCTGAAGGTTGGGAACGGTGGGGAGGAACCGGCGGACGGCCTCGAGTCCTCTCCGGTAATTCGAGTCGTAGATGGGATAGGCCTTTTCGGCCCGCACGACAGTGCCGTCGGCGACCAGGGCGGGATCCACCAGCCCGAGCCGCGCCAGCTCGCTCTTGGCCAGCTCGATCAGCTCGGCATCGGGGGTGCACCAGAGCTCGTCGCCCTCGAAGCAGAAGTACTCCAGCCCCAGGCCAGTGGTCTCCGGGTCGGGAACCATCTCCGGGCTCCAGTTCTTGTAGTTCTGAATCCGGCCGACCTTGACGGAGGGGTCGTGAATGTAGATCCAGTTGTCGGGGAACAGGTTCGTGCCGCGGACTATCAAGGCCACGGTGAGGAAGGAGCGGTAGCGGAAGTCCTCGGCGGCGGCGCGCAGGTAGTCGGGGGGCGCCGGGTCGAGCCGCTGGATGAGCTCTCGGATCGGCATGCTGCTGATGAAGTGCTCGGCGCGCCACAGACGCCCGCCGGCGCTCACCCCCAGCACTCGGCCGCTCTGCCACTGGATGCTCTCGACCGGAGCCTCCAGCACGACCTTGGAACCGCGCTCGGCCACGATGTCCCTGGTGCGGTCCCACATCATGCCGGGGCCGCGGCGCGGGTACTCGAACTCGTGAATCAGCGTCTTGATCACGCGCCGCTTATCCTGCTTGCGCCTGGGCTGGAGCGCATTCCAGACCACGGAGGTCAGCGACAGCCCCCGGATGCGCTGCGCGGCCCACTCGGCTCCAATCTCGCGGCAGGGGATGCCCCAGACTTTCTCGGTGTAAGTCCTGAAGAACGTGCGGTAGAGCCGTCTTCCGAAGCGGTTCGAGGCCCAGGCCTCGAAGTTGTCTTCCGGCCGTTGGGGCCGCAGCCTGGCGCCCAGGTAGCTCATCCCACAGCGCAGAGACTCCAGGAGGCCCAGCCCGGCCAGCGCGTTCAGCGGCTCGAGCGGGTAGTGGAAGAACTTCGATCTGTAGTAGATGCGCGACAGGCGCGGGCGGGCCACGAAATCCGCGCCCAGCACCTCGCGCCACATGCGGTCGACGAGCGCGACCTTGGTGAAGAAACGGTGCCCGCCGATGTCGAACAGGTAGCCCTTGTATTCGGCAGTGCGCGCCAGGCCGCCGACAACCGGGGCCTTCTCCAGGATCACGCTGCGGAGGCCGTGCCGGGAGAGCTCGTAGGCAGCCGTCAGGCCGGCGGGTCCGGCCCCGAGGATTACGACCGGAGCATCCTGCGAGGGAACGACGCCATCGCGCGTGGGAGAGTCCATAGCACCTCAGAGCAGGCGGCGGTTCAGCCCGCCCGCTTCCGCACACCGCCGACCATCAGTAGATTCTAACCTGACGCGCTCCTCTTCCTCCAGGGACCAGTGCAACCTCGATAAGAGTGTCCCCTTCGTCACCTCGATCAAAATGTCCCCTTCCTGCGCGCTGACCCATCACAGCCTGCCATTCCTTCTTCTCAGGGAAGGTGTCTTCGGCGCCGGCCACGGGGTGGCGCGGACGATCTCATCGTCTTTGGCCACCGGGACTCGTCCCTAGCCCGCTCTTCTCACACCGTTCGAAGCGAGGCGCCGCGCGAGGCCGGCAGATTCAAGGCGCGCGACGGGGTGAGCCCGCAGGCGTACTTGAACAGTACGTCGAGGACTCACCCCGAGCGCAACGCCGAAGATGCCGGCCTCCCGCAAGCCGCAGCCGAAGGCGTGTGAGAAGAGCGGGCTAGCGCCTCGGCAACTCCCCGCGCGCCGCTGCGGCGGCTTCCGGGCCAGACTGGGGCTTAGCCGGGAGCAGAACCCGGAAGGTGGTGCCGCGTCCCAGCTCGGTTTCGACGTCAATGCAGCCGTTCTGGCTGCGGAGGATGCCGTCGACGGCCGCCAGCCCCAAACCGCGCCCCAGGAACTTCGTCGTGAAGAACGGGTCGAATATGCGCGCCCTGGTCAGCGGGTCCATGCCGCACCCGTTGTCGCGAACCTCGAGGCACACGTAGGCCCCTGGGGCGGGCTGACGCCCTCCCAGGACGCGCCAGGGGGTTGCCCCGGGGATCTCCGCCCTGGCCGTGCGCACCCGGACCGTCCCGCCTCGCCCAGGCTCGATGGACTCGGCGGCGTTGAGCACCAGGTTCATGACGAGCTGATTCGCTTGCCCGCGGTCCATTCTGATGGCGGGAAGGCCGCTCTGGAGCTCCAGCTCAATCCGGACGCAGGCGGGAATCGAGGACTGGATGAACGAGAGGGTCTCGCGGACCACCTCGGAGAGGTCGAGCGGC
>JBEKLW010000338.1:0-3935 GCA_050008815.1 Bryobacteraceae bacterium | reverse complement strand
GCAAGGAAACGCCGGATGAAAGGCGCGGGCGAACAGCTCGGCTTCCACGATGGCGCCATGTTCCTCCGAGGGGGTGAGTACCAACTGCACGCGGGGATCCTCCAGCGCGTCGAGCAGTGGACGCAGCGCCACCAGCTTGCGGCCCGCCTTGAGATAGCGCTGCAGCAGCAGATCGAGCATCGGCATCGTACTGGAGCGCGTGCGGACCGCCGCCGGCAGGTGGAATCCGCCCCGGCTGGCGATGGAGAGGCCCGCGAGGCGGAAGGTGCACAACGCAATGTCGTAGTCGGACCGCGATGGATGGAAGACACCGTCAAGATCACTCAGCACCACCTCATCCGTACCGGAGGGAGACAGCATGGCCGGCAAATGCAGGTCGAGTCCGGTCAGGCGGAGTTCATGCAGACGGAAGTCACCGACCAGCAGGGCCCAGAAATCCAGACTGGCATAGGCGCCGCGGATGGTCACCAGCGGCGTGGAGTGGGGGGGAAAAAAGAGTTGCACATTCTCAATCACGAAGCGTCCCGTGGGATCAAACACCGCGCGGCCAAAGCGGGCCGTGATCTCCGAGGCGGCGAGGCGGCGCTCAAGGGCGCGCAGCGCAAAATCGGGCAGCGCCAGTTCGCGATGGGTGGCGATCCAGATCTGCACGGCCAAGAGCGCGGACAAGGCCAGCCAGACCGCCCAGCAGATGATCAGGAGAACGCACGAACCGCACCAGCGCAGCGCGAACAGCATGGGCTGCTTGAGGTTCATGGTGGAAGGCTGTGGTGAGGGAAAGCCCGGATGCCGGATCCCCATCCCCGGTCGGCGGGAACTACGGGCCGATCCGCGGAGTCTTGGACTCCGCAACCGGCGCCGCGGGCGGGGCTGCTGGCGCGGGTGCGGCCGGTCCGGGATCGTGCGGGCCGAAGGTGAGGGTGAAGAGCGCGTCGAGCAGCTTCTGATCGGCTTCGAACACGGCGTTAAACTCGGGGGAGCCGGCCAGCTGCGTGCCGCCGCCCGTGCGCTCGGTAAAGAAAAGCGTGTACGGAGCCGTCTGGACACCCGTGCCGCCAGGCAACGACAGGGTGGCTTCGAGCGAGTATTTCCAAGGCCGCGCCTCGCCGGCGATCTCGACCGACGGTGGGAATGAATCGAGCACGTAGCTTTTCACGCGCAGGCTGCGAAGCTGCTCGAGGAGCGCGAGCAGGGCGGTTCGCCTCGCCTCGGGCTCGGCCGCGAGCGCCTGACTCCAGGTCTCCTCCCCCGTGAGTTGGCGGGAGAACAGCACCGTCTTCGTCTTGGTGTCGGTGAGGGCGAGGCCGGTGATGCGCGCGCCGGCGTGCTCGTCGGCGGGCAGTTCACGCAGCAGGCGGTCGCGATAGTAATTCACGGTCACGGGCGTCTCGCGCAGGATTTCCGGATCGACGAGATAGACGAACGGCTCGGTGGCGAGCTTGGCGTAGGCCCGGTTTTCGCGTTCGCTGGCGACGCCGATCAGGAGCGTGACCGACGAGGGCATCGCTGCGGTCTGGAGGCTGCCCTCCGCGAACGTGCCCTTGGCGGCAAAGTTAAGCGTGATCTCGCGCTCGGGGCGGTTGAAACCCCAGTTCTCGAGCTCGATGGCCTGCGGGGCATCGCTAAGGAACTTCTGCGCCTGCAGCATATAGAGTTTCTCGATGATCCGCCGGACGAAGGCGTGGTCGGCGCGCAGGGTCTGGGGCGCCTGGTTGGGCGCGCGCGTGACAATCTGCCAGGGATCGGTGTCGAGCGGCTGCGGGCCGGAGAGGCGCTGGAGGGTCAGTTCGGGGCGGTTGGGGGCAGCGAGCGTGAGGGAGGTAAGGGCGCGCGAATCGAAGCTGAGCAGGTGTTTGTCGCGCAGTTCCTCCTGGGCGTTGCGCAGGATGTCGAAAAGCTTGTCGGGAAAAGCGACGGTGAAGACAGGCGTCCTGTCCTCCATTTTCGCATAAAAATCGGTGGCCGGCTCGGACGGAGATTCGTCCGGCCCGGCTCCGGCGGCCAAAGGTTTGCCCTCCGCACGGGCCGGTGCGGCGGGTTTGCCGAGCAGCAGGGTCTCCCGGCGGCCGTTGCCTTCCAGCGTAAGCCGGAAGGCGGGATTGGCGAGGCCGGTCTGCTCGGGCGGGACGGAAGCCGGATCGACAAACAACTTGGTGTAGAGGGCGTTGAGGCCGTTGATCGCGAGTTCGACTTCGGTACGATTCGCGCGGGTAAGGATGGGCGCCTCAAACAACCAGCGGGGTCCGTCGCGGCGGAGCCGGATGCGCAGGTTGGCGGGAGCGGCGGTTTGCAGGTTGAAAAAGCGCACCTCGAAGAGCGGAATGTTGAAGATCGTGTCGGCCCGCAGTTGGTCGAGCGTGAGCGCCAAGCTGTCGACCAGACTGCGGCCGACGACGTGGATGCGCTCGCCATCGGGCGAGAGGACGTACAGGCGGTTGCCGACCTTGGTGGCATCGCCGACGCGGAGGGTGACGGTCTTGAGCGGAGCGGCTGCGAGCTCCCGGGCGGGCAGCGCGTTATACAGACCTGAAGTAAACGTCAGCGTGAGCTGGGGTTTGTCCAGCCCGTAGTCGGCCAGCGAAAGGCCGCTTTTCGGGAGATCCTTGACGAGGAAGCTGGTCTCTTGATCGAGGAGCATCAGTTCGTTGAGCATGCGGCTGACGGCATCCGGGTTGGCAGGCCATTCGATGGGCTTGGTGAGCATCCAGCCCTCGGGACGCTTCTCGATGCGCACGGGCTCCGCCAAGCGGCCCCCCGTGATGGCGAGCGACTGGATGGCGGCGGCTTCGGGGCCCAGCACGCGCCGCCGGCTCTCCTCCCAGATCCGGTCCGTCTGCCATTTGCGCACGAACGTGAAGATGAAGAAGAAGAGGACGACGTTGAGAAAAAGCAGGACGAGCGTGACTTTGGTGCGCATGGCAACAGGGATTTAAAGAAGAAAGATGGAAAACAGAAGCGGGGGCGAGGGGCACCCTAGGTTTTCGTTCTTGAATTCGCATTCTTCATTCGCGTTAGCGGCGCCGCGTCCAGTGGACAATGAAGCCGAGCAGAGCGGCGGAACCGGGGAGGAGAAACAGGAGACCCAGCCGGAGCTTGGCGAGTTCCTCCTGGGAGAGCGAGAGTTCAAAGCGCTCGATCGGACGCGGGGGGATGTGGAGCTGGGTGTCCCGGTCCACGGTCCAGTTGACCGCGTTAAGGCACAGAATCTGGCTGCCTTGATCGGTCAGGCGGCGGTTGGAGAAAATGTCGCCCGAGCCGATGACCACGAAGCGGCCGCCCGGCACGCTGAAAGGCAGGGCGCCGGCGGTGACCCGTTCGGAGGAGACGATCACTCCGAGTGGTCCCTGCAGATCGGAACCGGGCGTGAACGCCGGCAGGACGTTCGTCAAGCGGTAGCCGAACTCACCCCACGAGGTCGGTGAGGAGGTGGCGAGGATGGAGACCTTGAGGGCATTGTCGAGCGGGCGGTCGGGGTCGGGCCGGACGGAACGGGGCGGGCTGATGCGCAACGGAACCTTGTAGTCAGCCAGGCCCTTGGTGATGGGATGGCTCCCATCGATGTGGCGGATGATGAGGTCGCCGCTGTCCGTGATGACTTCGGGATTGGTGTCGTAGATGACGTCGTCGTCGACGCGCACGCCCCAGTCGTAAAAGAGATTGTCGAGGCCGAACTCGCGCGCCGGATCGAGGGTGAGAATGATGCGGCCGGCATGCGTGGAAAGGTACTGGCGCAGCAGTTCCTCCTCGAACGGCTGGAAGCGTCCCTGGGGGGAGGGAATGATGATGAGATCGGTGCCGTCGGGGATGCGCTTGGTCAGGGAAAGATCCAGGCCTTCGAGGTCGAAATTCCGCAGGCGCAGCTGGTCGCGCATCACGGAGAGACCGCGGACGGGGCTGACGTCGTCCGGGCTCATCTCGCCATGGCCGGCGAGGAA
>JBEKLW010000337.1:0-5330 GCA_050008815.1 Bryobacteraceae bacterium | reverse complement strand
ACCGCCCAAACCTCCCCGCCGTCGGGATCCTCGGCGCGGGAGTTGTGGGTGGCGGTGGGCAAGTCGCTGGTGGTGGAGAGTCCGGTCAACATCCAGCGGGTGGCGGTGGGGAACGCGAAGGTGGCCGAGGCGCTGGCGGTGACGCCGCGCGAGGTACTGGTGAACGGGAAGGATATCGGTGAGACCAGCCTGATTCTATGGCAGGTGGGAGGCAACCGGCTGTTGTTCGACCTGCGGGTGCGGCCGAGCGGGGCGCCGGCGGAGGCGGTGCGGGAGGAGCTGGCGCGGGAGCTGCCGGGGCAGGAGGTCAGCATCACGGTGGAAGGGGCGAATGTATTTGTGCGGGGGACGGTGGAGAGTCTGCGGGCGGCCGAGCGGGCGGTAGCGATTGCCTCGACGCTAGGCAAGCCGGTGAACCTGCTGCGGGTGAAGGTGCCGCCGAGCGAGGACCAGATCCTGTTGAAGGTGCGCTTTGCCAACGTGGAGCGGATGGCGATCCAGGAGCTGGGCGTGAACCTGTTCTCGACGGGGGCGGGCAACACGCCGGGGTCGCTGACCACGCAACAGTTCTCGGCGCCGACGATGGGACTGCAGGCGGGGCAGGGGGGCCAGGGGGGCACGGTGCAGGTGACCTTGGCCGACGCGCTGAACGTGTTTCTGTTCCGGCCGGATCTGAACCTGGGGGCGACGATTCGGGCGCTGCAGTCACGCTCGCTGCTGGAGATTCTGGCCGAACCGAACCTGCTGGCGATCAACGGGCGGCCGGCGAGTTTTCTGGCGGGGGGGGAGTTTCCGGTTCCGGTGGTGCAATCCGGGGTGGGGGGTGCGGGGACGGTGACGATCCAGTGGCGGGAGTTTGGGGTGCGGATCAACTTTCTGCCGGTGGTGACGGCGCGGGGGACGATCCGGCTGCGGGTGGCGCCGGAGGTGAGTTCGCTGGACACGGCCAACGGGATCATACTTCAGGGTTTCAAGATTCCGGCGATTGCGACGCGGCGGGTGCAGACGGAGATCGAGCTACAGGATGGACAGAGCTTTGTGATCGCGGGTCTGCTGAACAACCAGGTGATCGAGAGCTGGAGCAAGGTGCCGGGGTTGGGGGACATTCCGCTGATCGGGAGGCTGTTCCAGTCGCGGGCGCGGACCAAGAGCAACACGGAGTTGCTGGTGGTGGTGACGCCGGAGCTGGTGCGGCCGATTCCGGCGGGGCAGGGGGCGCCGGATGTGCATATGCCGGAGCCGTTCCTGGGGGGGACCGCGGGGCAGGCGCCGCGGACGCCGCCGCTGAGCGTGACCGGGCCGGCGCCGCCAGCGCCGGGGGGCCGGCAGAGCGTGTTGGTGGAGGATCTGCAGAAGGAGCAGCCGGCGGGGCAGCCGGCGACCCCGGCGACCCAGCCCGGCGACCCAGGCGCCGGTGATACTCCAGTTGGCGCCGGCGCCGGCGCCGCTGCCGCCGCAGAACCCCGGCACCATGACCGGGCCGCCGCCTAGCCCCAGTAACCCGTGAGCGAGGGGCTGACGGTTGGTATAGTGATCGGATGCGCTATCGCAAGCTGGGCGGGACCGGTTTCGAGGTCAGCGAAATCGGTTACGGCGCCTGGGGTATAGGCGGCATCCAATGGCTCGGGGGCACTGACGAGGAGGCCCGGGCCGCGCTCAACGCCGCCATCGATCACGGCCTGAACTTCATCGACACGGCGCTCGCCTACGGCGAGGGACACAGTGAGCAGCTCGCCGGCGCAGCCGTGCGCCATGCCGGCCAGCGCATCTACCTGGCCACCAAGGTGCCCCCCAAGAACCGTACCTGGCCGGCACGGCCGGGCACGCCAATCGACGAGGTCTTCCCGTACGGGCACATTGTTCAATCTACCGAGCAGAGCTTGCAGAACCTCGGGGTGGGAACGATCGACCTTCAGCAACTGCACGTCTGGACGCCGGAGTGGATCGGCTGCGAGGAGTGGCGGCGCGCCGCCGAGGATCTGAAGCGCTCGGGCAAGATTCGCGCTTTCGGCATTTCCCTCAACTCGCACGCCCCGGATACGGCGCTGGAGGTGATCGAGACCGGCCTCATCGACTGCGTGCAGGTGGTCTACAACATTTTCGAGCAGGCGCCGGAGCAGAACCTGTTCCCGCTGGCGATCCAGCGCAACGTCGGGATCATCGCCCGGGTGCCGCTGGAGGAGGGCGCGCTGACGGGCACGATCGACGAGAACACGCGGTTCGACCCGCAGGACTTCCGCGCCGAGTTCTTCAGCGGCGAGCGCAAGAAGCAGATGATCGAACGCGTGGCCGCGCTCAAGCGCGACCTGGAGGCCGCCGGCATCAGCGAAGCGCTGCCCGAGGTCGCGCTGCGGTTCTCGATCTCGCACCCCGCGGTTTCTACCGTGATCCCGGGCATGCGCCGGGTCAGGCACGCCTTGTCCAACTGCGCGGTGTCGGAGCGAGGGCCGCTGGACGCGAAGACCCTGGCGCTGCTGCGCCGACACGCCTGGCGGAGGAGCCCCTAGCCCGCGGTGGAGCGAGGCGGAGGCGCGGCACGACCTGGAGATTCTGAAGAGAGCATGCCGGAAAAGACCTACGACCACAAGACAATCGAGCTGAAGTGGCTGGAGCGGTGGGAGAACGCTCCGGGCCTCTACCGGGCCGAGGAGGATTCCAGCAAGCCCAAGTATTACGTGCTGGAGATGCTGCCCTACCCCAGCGGCACGCTGCACATGGGACATTTGCGCAACTACACCATCGGCGACGCGCTGGCGCGTTACAAGTGGATGCGCGGGTTCAACGTGCTGCACCCGATGGGCTGGGACGCCTTCGGCCTTCCGGCGGAGAACGCCGCGATCAAGCGCGGCCTGCACCCGCGGGAGTGGACACGGGCCAACATCGCCGAGATGAAGAAGACGCATTGGCGCTATGCGTTCAGTTACGACTGGGAGCGCGAGATCTCGACCTGCGAGCCGGAGTACTACCGCTGGAACCAGTGGTTCTTCCTCAAGATGCTCGAGCGCGGGCTGGCTTATCGCAAGCAGTCGAAGGTGAACTGGTGCCCCGAGTGCGCCACGGTGCTGGCCAACGAGCAGGTGGTGGACGGCTGCTGCTGGCGGCACGAAACCACGCCGGTGGCGCAGCGGGATCTGGAGCAGTGGTTCTTCAGGATCACCGCCTACGCGGATGAGCTGCTGGACGACGTGGCGGAGCTCGAGGGCCGCTGGCCGGAGCGCGTGCTCACGATGCAGCGGAACTGGATCGGGCGGTCCGAGGGCGCCGAGATCGACTTCCGGCTGGAAGACCCGGATACGCCCATCCGCGTCTTCACCACCCGCGTGGATACGATCTTCGGCGCCACCTGCGTGATCCTGGCGCCCGGGCACCCGCTGGTGAAGGACCTGGTGGGGGAGGCCGGGCAGGGGCAGGTTCGGGGAATGATCGAAGCGCAGCAGCGCAAGGACGCCGCCGGACTGGAGAAGGAAGGCCTGTTCACGGGCCGCTACGCGGTGAACCCGTACAGCGGGGAGCGCATCCCGATCTGGGTCGGCAACTTCGTGCTGATGGAGTACGGTACCGGCGCGATCATGGCCGTGCCGGCGCACGACCAGCGGGACTTCGAGTTCTGCCGCAGGTACGGCATCCCGGTGCGCCCGGTGATTCGCCCCGCCGATGGCCCGCTAGCCGAAGAAGCCACGCTGGAGGCGGCGTTCGAGGACTACGGCGTGGTGGAGAGCTCGGGCCGGTGGAGCGGCCTGGCGAGCGAGGAAGCGCGCGGGCGCATGGCCGAGTACGCCGTTGAGCGCGGCTTCGGCCAGGCCGTCACCACTTACCGGCTGCGCGACTGGGGGATCTCCCGCCAGCGCTACTGGGGCACGCCGATCCCGGTGGTCCACTGCCCGGGTTGCGGCATCGTGCCCGTACCCGAGCGCGAGCTGCCGGTGCTGCTGCCGCTGGACGTGAAGATTACGGGCGCGGGGCGGTCGCCGCTCGAAGCCGTGTCGGAGTTCATCGACGTGAAGTGCCCGCAGTGCGGGGGCGCGGCGCGGCGCGAGAGCGACACCATGGACACGTTCGTGGATTCCTGCTGGTACTTCTACCGTTACGCGGACGCGCACAACTCGCAGGCGCCGTTCGATTCGGGCAAGATCGCCTACTGGTTCCCGATCGACCAGTACATCGGCGGGGTCGAGCACGCCATCCTGCATTTGATCTACTCGCGGTTCTTCACCAAGGTGATGCGCGACCTGGGGCTGATCCGCAACCGCGAGCCGGTGGTCAATCTGTTCACCCAGGGCATGGTGGTCAAAGACGGCGCGAAGATGTCCAAGAACAAGGGCAACGTGGTGGGCGCGGAGTACATGGCCGACGCTTACGGCGCCGACACCGGGCGGTTGTTCGTGCTGTTTGCCGCGCCGCCGGAGAAGGACCTGGAGTGGCAGGACGCGGGCGTCGAAGGCATGTACCGCTTCCTGGGCCGGGTGTACCGGTTCGTGACGCGCAACGCCGGGCGCGGGGCGCCCTCCGGCGGGCCGGCGGGCGAGGCCGACGCCAGGGCGCTTCGCAAGCTGCACCAGACCGTCAAGAAGGTCACGGAAGATTTCGAGACGCGCTGGCACTTCAATACCTCGATCGCCGCCACGATGGAGCTGCTCAACGAACTGACGGCGCTGGAAGCGCACCTCTCGGGCGCCGCGCTGAGGGAAGCCCTCGAGAAGATGGTGCTGCTGCTGGCGCCGTTCGTGCCTTATGTGGCGCAGGAGATGTGGGAGGAGCTGGGGCACGCGACGCCTGCGTTTCTGGAGGCGTGGCCGAGCTACGACCCCGAGCTGGCGCGCGACGAGGAGGCCGAGATCCCGGTGCAGGTCAACGGGAAGCTCCGCGGCCGCATCCACGTTCCGTTCGGCGCGCCGCGGCAGGAGTTGGAGCGCCGGGCCGCGGCGGATGAGAAGATCCGGGGGTACCTGGAAGGCAAACAGATCGTCAAGATCATCGTTGTGCCCGACAAGCTCGTCAACATCGTCGTGAAAGGCTGAGCCGGAGCGCCGGCAGCACCAGACCGCGCGCCGGGATTCCTGGCGGGCCTGCGCCGCGGCACTACCTGACGTACCACCACCGCAGCGCTTGGAAGCTGGAGATGTAACAGGGCGCCGGCGGGCTCCCGGCGAGCGGTGCAGGCGCACGGGCGATACGCGCCCTAGCCCGGATGTTTCACCAGCAATCTGCTGTGGCGCGCGATAGGGCCGCATCTACTGCGTTGCGCTCGGCCGGCGTCCTCGACGTACTGTTCAAGTACGCCTCCGGGCGCCGGCCGTCGCGCGCCTTGTATCTGCAGCCCTCTCATCGCG
>JBEKLW010000336.1:0-3940 GCA_050008815.1 Bryobacteraceae bacterium | reverse complement strand
ACGTGTAGAAACTATGTGGAGTTCGATTTTGCAGAAAGCACCAGTGACGGTTCCGAAAGACAGCAGACATGCTCACCCGCACCTCCTCATTAGTAACAAGGTACAGTTGCATTGCGAATCGCGCCCGATCATCGGCTTTCATCTCCAACCAGGATTCTTCGATTGGAAAGTCCGGCTGTGTACGCCTAAGGTAGGCAATGAACTGCTGTTTGGTGAGCGCTTCCCTGAGATCACCGGCATCCGCTCTCGCCCTCTTAGTCCGCAGTTGTTGGATTCCGATGTACAGGGCCAAGTCAATGCGTGCCGGTTCCGCGAGTGCTGAGAAACTCCCCATCCGAATCGATTCGAGTGTTTCGTCGATCACTTTTGCCCCAGCCTCTTCAAACCCATGAAAGAAGCCCTCAAGCGATTGCGACTGCCCGGCGATGGCATCCAGCTCCGCATCGTCGTAGAACGCCCGTTCGGACGAGCAGTCCCGCACATTCGCCGGAAACTGCCGCTTCTGTATCTTGTCAAAGACCTGAAGCCGTGCGCCAATCGCAAAGCGGGTCAAATAGGACGACGGCACGTAGTGCGGTTTCTTGACTCGTGGAGGACGTAACGGCATCTACCTTAACTGTAGCAGCCCGAAGAACTCTCGATTCGCGCAAGAGCACCGGCCTGGTTCAGCTTTCTGCGGGGTTTCGCACTCGCATATTTCGGGAGAACCACGGAAGTGGTTGAAAGATTGGTCGGGGCGAGTGGATTCGAACCATCGACCTCCTGGTCCCGAACCAGGCGCGCTAGCCAGGCTGAGGTCCCGGCGGCTCCCCGAGGAGCTCTCGCACTTCCCGCGTCAACCGTGGAAGATCGGCTTCGAGTACGCCCCAGACCACCTCATCAGCCACGGAAGCGTACGCGTGAATCAGGCGATTGCGAAAGGCGATGATCCGACTGGCGTGGGTGATCCGCCCGGCCAACTCGGGGCTCGACTGGACGGCCGCGCGTAGCGCCTCTCCGATGATCTCAAACTGCCGCTCGACCGCCGAGCGCACCAGGGCGTCCACGCGGTAGTCCTCGTAGGTCTTCCCCGAAACGAATTCCGTCAACAGTTGACAGGCTTGGGCAATGTCGAAAAGGAACTTCCGGACCTCAGGCGGCAGCATACAGGCTGACCTGAGTTGCTTCCACCGCGCGCTGGAAGATAGGATTGCGGATTGCGCCAGGCTCGACCAGATCCACGGGAGCCCGCAACAGTTTCTCCAACTCCTCCAGCAGCCCGAAGTAGCTGTCGGCGTGCTCGACCGGCGTCATAGTCTGGAACTCAACGAGCAGATCGAAATCCCTTGGCTCAGACCCGGAGTCAGGCCTTGCAGCCGAGCCAAACACCGCCAGCTTCCGCACGCGGAAACGGGCGCATAGCTGGTCGAGTTCTCGTCGCCGTTCCGAGATCAGCGGATGCATGGCGGCCTCTTGGCATCAGTATAACCCCGGACTTCTCGTGCAGGGATGCAGGCGGCTGCGGAGTCGAGGAGCCGCTGGGCGGTGCAGGTGCAGAGGTGGCTTGGTGGAGGCGGCGGGAGTCGAACCCGCGTCCGAGAAAGTCTGCCGTGGGAGCCTACGTGCGTAGCCGGTTCGATGTTTTCGGCTGCCGCCGTCAGAGCCGGCAAGAGCAGCGGCCGCCTAGCCCGATTGATCTCGGCTTGGTGCTCCGGACCGAAGCCTTTCGCCTATCCCGCCGATGACGCTTGCCGGCCGGCTGCGGGAGCACCGGACGGAGCGGCCGCCTAATTACTTAGGCAGCGTATGCAAACTGCGAATTGGCAGTTTTTGGTTTCCGATCGTTTTACGGGAGCTCGGAACCCGGCACGCCTCTTCACACCAGAATCGATCCCGTCGAATCCGTTACGCCCCCTTTCCAGCACCATTATACCGCCCGGGTACGCCGATTCCGGAGTTCAGCCCGCCGGCTGGCACCCGTAGGGCGAGTTCTCGAACTCGCCGCCGGGCTCTCAAGCTTGGGCGGCGGCCTGCGATGCCGGCACGCCTGCTGTAGGATCAATAGGAACGGAGGTGGCCATGCATTCGCATACCCGCAGAGGCTTCTTCGCCCGGCTGAGCGCCGGCTGGATGGGACTTTCGATTCTGGAGCGCGCGTTCTTCAGCGCGGCGCAGGCCCGCGCGCAAGCACCCGCCGCGCCGGCCGGCCTGTTTGAGCTCGAGAAGGTGGCCGAGGGCGTCTGGGCCGCCATCGCCCGGCCGGTGGCCATGATCAACTGCAACGCGGCCATTTTCGAGAACGCAAACGACCTGCTGGTGGTCGACGCGCACTCGAAGCCCTCGGCCGCGGCGACGCTCATCGCCGATCTGAGGAAGATCACGCCCAAGCCCGTCCGCTACGTCGTCAACACGCATTTCCACTTCGATCACGTCGGCGGCAACTCGGCCTACGCCAAGGTCGCGCCGGGGGCCGACTTCATTTCGAGCACGGCAACGCGGGACCTCATCCTCAAGCGCTCTGAAGCGGCGATGAAGTCGATGGCGGAGGGCCTCCCGAAGGAGATCGAACACCTCGAACAGCAACGGGCGAGGGCCAAGGATCCCCGGGCGCGCGCACATTTCGAGCAAGGCGTCGCCGAGGCAAAGGCCTTCCTGGCCGAGCTCCGCGGGATGCCGGTTGAACTGCCGAACATCACCTTCGACCGCGACCTCGTCATCCACGACAAGGCCCACGAGCTGCGGTTGTCCTTCCGCGGCCGCGGGCACACGGCCGGCGACGTGATTGTCTGGTGCCCGGAGAAGAAGGTGCTAGCCAGCGGCGACCTGCTGCATGGGTTCTTGCCCTACGTTGGCGACGGGTATCCGCGCGAGTGGCCCGCAACGTTACAGTCGATTGCCGAGCTCGACTTCAGGCATGTCATCGGTGGCCATGGCGAGGTGCAAGACACCCGCGAGCGCCTGCCGCAAATGGCTGCCTATATCGGCGAGCTGACGGAGGCGGTGTCTCGCGGAAAGGAGCAGGGCCGGACGGTCGAACAACTTCAGAAGGAGATCACGCCGGCGACGCTCAAATCCTTAGCGGGCACCTACGGCGAGTACGTGGCTGCCCAGTCGGTCCGCTACAGCTTCGACGCCGCCCTCAGCACTCCGGCAGAAGCGCTGGCCGAAGGGGTCACGGGAACCGTCGCCGCGACCTTCAGGGCCCTGGAGAACAAATAGGGCGAATGGCATCCACCACACCAACGCCCGGGTCCGAAGTGCTGGACCGCGAGAAGCTCACGCCCCTCTATCACGTCGTCCTGCTCGACGACGACGTGCACACCTATGCCTACGTCATCGAGATGCTGCACCGGCTGTTTGTGCTTTCCGAAGCGCAGGCGTTCCGCCGCGCCGTCGAGGTGGATACGACCGGGCGCACCGTTGTGATCACCTGCGAGCTGCCGCAAGCCGAGTTCGCGCGCGACCAGATCCGCGGCTACGGCCCGGACCCGCGCATCCCCGAGTCGCGTGGCTCGATGCAGGCCGTCGTCGAACCGGCTGCCGGCGGGGAGTGAAGCCGCGAGGGGCGTGCTGTTTGAGTCCCGGCGTCCGCTACAACAGCGCGCAGAATTCTTCGACCGTCAGGCCAGCTTCACGGATGAGCGTACGAAGTGTTCCCTTTGCGACCTCCGGATGCCTCGGAATCACCAGGCGGCGGTATGGCGGGGCCGGCTGCCGGAGGATGATGTGGCTGCCTTTTTGCCGGTCCGGAACGTAGCCCAGTTTGCGGAACGCACTGATGGCTTGCTCAGCGGAGACGACCGGCAACTTCATAGCAAAGCTCGCGAGAACGCTTCATCTGTTCGCAACGCTCAGCCCCTGCGCCAGAGGCGCGCCGCCGGGCGGTTAGCGCTCATGAGGCGAGAACCTCGATGATCTCTTCGTCGATTCCCGGAGGAACCGGATCCCCATGCTCACGGAG
>JBEKLW010000335.1:0-4673 GCA_050008815.1 Bryobacteraceae bacterium | reverse complement strand
AGCGGCGCTGTGAACATCCACCAGGCCACAATCACCGTCACCGCCACGATCATGCTGTAGGGCGCGCGCGGCCGCAGCAACTGGATGTCCTTCAAGCTCCGGTACCGCCAGGTGCTCACCATCAGGAACGACAGCAGCGCCAGCAGCGCCAGCCACACCAGCGTCAGCTGCCAGAACACCAGCGGCGCCCCGTCCAGCGCAAAGACGATCGAGGCCACCATCGCCGCCGCCGCTGGGATGGGAAGGCCGACGAAGTACTTGCGGTCCGGCCGCCCTGGATTCTTGGGCACCGGGTTCTTCTGAATGTTGAAGCGCGCCAGGCGCGCCGCGCCGCAGGCCAGGAACAGGAACGGGATGAAGTAGCCGATCTTGCGCAGGACATCCTGGAACGCCGGCGCGGCCGAGTCCACGCCGCTTTGCACGCCCCAGGTGAAGGCCAGCACCGCCGGAGCGATGCCGAAGGAGACCACGTCGGCCAGCGAGTCCATCTCCCGGCCGAACTCGCTGGCGGTGTTCGTCAGCCGCGCGATCAGCCCGTCCAGCCCGTCCAGGAGCACGGCCCAGCCGATCGCCGTCGCCGCTATCGCGAAGTGCGCGTTCGGCCCCGTGTCGCCGCCCCGCACCAGCAGCGCCCCCTGGATCGAGTGCATGATCGCCAGGAACCCCAGGAAGATGTTGCCGGCCGTGAACAGCGTCGGCAAGGCATAGGCAGCGCGTGGCTTCGGCCGGCCCTCCGGCGCTATCCAGCGCTTCGACAGGCTGCGCACGTCCATCCCGCCCTTACCCCCGTCTTCGGCGCGCTAAAACACTCGATCCGGCCCGCACTCGCATGCCGCGGCGGACCACGATGTCCCATTCGGGGCCGAGCAGAACATCGACGCGCGATCCGAACTTGATCAGGCCCACCCGCTCGCCTGTTTGAACGCAATCGCCGGGCTTCTTATAGAACACGATGCGGCGGGCGATCAGCCCGGCGATCTGCTTGAAGGTCACCTCGGTGCCCTCGCCTTCCACCACCACCAGGTTCTGTTCGTTTCGGGTGGAAGCCTCTTCGCGGCTGGCCACCAGAAACTTCCCCTTGCTGTAGACCACCTGCTTGATGCGGCCCACCACCGGCGCGCGGTTCACGTGCACATCGAAGATGTTCATGAACACGCTGACGCGGGTCAGGGACGGCGATTCCGCTTGCAGGGCCACCACCCTCCCATCGGCCGGCGAGACCGCCACCGCGCCCGGCGGGATCTCGCGTTCGGGGTCGCGGAAGAAATACACACAGAACCCCGCCACCAGGTACAACGGCACGGCAAACCACGGCCCGGCCAGCCACCAAACCACGCCTCCGGCGGCCGCGAAACCCAGCCCGTAGTAGACGCCGTCAATCACCATGCAACCACCATATTTTCGCACACCGCGCTCCGCTCGCCCGCCCAGAGCAACCGTAATCCGTCCGTAAGCCACCGCGCCCTGCACTTTGTGGCGCGAACTTTGCCGTCGTTTGGCATCCGCAATCGGACAGTCTGCAGCGTCGGCTTTGCCGTCGTTTGGCATCCGCAGACGGACAGCCGACGATCTCCTGCGAATCATCGCTGACGTCTGGAAGCTGGAAGCTGGAAGCTGTAAGCTGTAAGCTGCTAGCTGCTAGCTGATCGCTGTCTTTCGTAGCGCACGCTCTCGAGCGTGCCGCGTCGGCACTCCTGCCGACGCACGGCGCCGCGTTGTGGCGCGGGCTTCAGCCTGCCGCCTCGACACTCGTGTCGAGGGCTCCGCCCGCGTTGGCAAGCGGCTGGGGTTTCGAGCGCGGGGCGAAAAGGCTCCGCTCCCTTACGGTCGCGGCTCGGTCATATGGTGCACCCTGAAGCCCAGCCCCGCCCGCCGGCCACCATCCGTCCAGTTGCTATAATACGAGTCCCCATGGCGATTCTCGACATTCAGGCCATCAAGGAGATCCTGCCCCACCGCTATCCCTTCCTGCTGGTCGATCGCATCGTCGAGCTCGAGCCGGAACGCATCGTCGGCATCAAGAACGTCACCGCCAACGAGCCTTTTTTCCAGGGGCACTTCCCCGAGCTCCCGGTCATGCCCGGCGTGCTGATCGTGGAGGCCATGGCGCAGGTCGCCGGCGTGCTGGTGCTCAAGGCGCTCGGCACTCGGCAGCGGGCGGTCTTCCTGGCCTCGATCGAGCAGGCCAAGTTCCGCCGCCCCGTCGTTCCGGGCGACCAGCTCCGCATCGAGATGAAGGTAGGCAGGCGCAAGGCCAGCGCGGTGAAGATGTACGGCACGGCCACGGTGGACGGCTTCGTGGTCGCCGAGGCCGAAGTCATGTGCATGCTCTCCGACCCGCCCGCGACCGCCTCCGCGCCTGCGTCCCAGAACGCCCCCGCCCCCCCGACGGCCCCCGCGCCCAAAGAAACGTAGCGGCATGCCCGTTCATCCCACTGCCATCGTGGACCCCGGCGCCCGCCTCGCGGACTCCTCGGAAATCGGCCCGTATTGCGTCCTCGGCCCCGAGGTCGAAATCGGCCCGCGCACCCGGCTTATGGCCCACGTCTATATAGAAGGACCGGCCTCGATCGGCGAGGACAACCTCTTCTTCCCCTACTCCACCATCGGCGTCGCCTCGCAGGACATGAAATACAGGGGCGAACGCGCCGAAACCCGCATCGGCAGCCGGAACCGCATCCGCGAGTTCGTCACCATCCACCGCGGCACCCAGGGCGGCGGCCTGCTCACCTCCGTGGGCGACGACAACCTGCTCATGGCCTACGTCCACGTCGCGCACGACGTTCGCATCGGCGACCACACCATCCTCGGCAACGCCGTAACGTTTGCCGGCCACGTCACCGTCGGCGACTGGGCCGTCATCGAGGCCTTCACTGGCGTGCACCAGTTCTGCCGCATCGGCCGGCACGCCTTCATCGGCGGCTACAGCGTCGTAACCCAGGACGTGCTGCCGTTCTCGCTCACCGTGAGCGAGCGCGGCATCAAGACCTTCGGTGCCAATCGCATCGGCCTCGAGCGCCGCGGCTTCCCCGAGGACCTCCGCGAGTCTCTTCAGAAAGCCTTCCGCCTGCTGTCGCGCTCCGATCTGAACACCTCGCAGGCTCTCGAGCGCATCCAGGCGGAGCTCGCCCCGTGCCCCGAACTGACGGAGCTCGTGGAGTTCATCCAAAGCTCCCAACGCGGAGTCATTAAATGAGATTCGTCTCCGCGCCTCTGCGCCTCTGCGGTGAGTAGATGCCCCGCTACGCCCTGATCGCCGGCCACGGGCGCTTCCCCCTGCTCGCCCTGGAGAGCGCGCGCGAGCTCGGCCACGACGTCGTCCTCATCGCCATCAAGGAAGAGGCCGCGCCGGAAGTCGAGGCGCTGGCCGCGCGCTGCTACTGGATATCCCTCGGCCAGTTCGGCCGGCTCATCGAGATCCTCAAGCAGGAGGGCGTCGCCGAGGTGATGATGGCCGGCCAGGTCAAGCACGCCCGGCTCTTCTCCGGCATCCTGCCCGACTGGCGCCTCCTCAAGCTTCTGGCCACGCTGCCCGAGAGGAACACCGACGCGTTGATCGGCGCCGTCGCCAGCGAGCTCGAGAAGGAGGGCATCCAGCTGGTGGATTCCACCGCCTTGCTGAAGCCGCTGCTGGCCTCCGAGGGTCCCATGACCGCTCGCCAGCCCGGCCAGGACGAGCTGGCCGCCATCCGCTATGGCCGCCGCATCGCCTCCGCGCTGGCCGGCTTCGACCTCGGCCTGCGCCGCGCCGCCTCGCTCGCCAACGGCCACCCGCTCTGCCTCGTCAAGTCCAGCCGCCGCCGCGCCCACCTGCTCTTCGATGTGCCCGTCGCCGGCCTCGGCACGATTCCGGTCATGAAGGAAACCAACACCACCGTGCTCGCGGTGGACGCCGGCCGCACGCTGCTCCTCGACCGCGACCAGATGCTGGCCGCCGCCGACGCCGCCGGCCTAGCCATCCTCGGCCTCCCTCCGGAAGACTGACTCGACGCCTCGTGGCGCGGGCGGCTACACCGCCGCGCTTGGCGCTTGTGGGGCGGGCGGCCACGCCCGCGCGGGACGGCCACGTCCCGCCTCACCCCCCCTGCCGCGCGGGTACCGCCCTGACAAAAACCGGGGCCAGACCACCACTTTTCGCGCTCCAAGCTCGCTCGAAACAACGGACTCGCGCGAGCGAAAAGTGGCTGTCTGTCCCCGGTTTTTGTGACCGCCCACCCGTGCCACGGGCTTTGCCGTCCTTTGGCATCCGCAAACGGACAGCCTGCCGCCTCGACACTCTCTCGAAGACCCTATGCGGCGGCGGGCTCCAGGGTCACTTTGTAGCCCAGTTTACGCAGGCCGCGCAGGTAGTGCCGCTTGTATTTCTTCTCGTCGAGCTTGATGAAGTAGTCCGCCCCCAGGTCCTGATAGGGCCGCCCGGTCTTCAGCAGTGCGTAGGCGACCGCCAACAAGCTGTGGGCCACCGCTAAGATGGCCCGTTTTTTGCCCCGCTTGGCGCAGAGCCGCCGGAACTGGGCGCTGAAGTAGGTGTTCTTGGTGCTGGCTGCCGCCCAGGCGGCCTGGCACAGCCCTCGCTTCAGCCACGGGTTCCCCTTCCTGGTCCTGCCGGACAGGCGCTTCCCCGCACTCTCGTTGTTGCCCGGACACAACGCCGCCCAACTGGCCACGTGAGC
>JBEKLW010000334.1:0-3961 GCA_050008815.1 Bryobacteraceae bacterium | reverse complement strand
TCAAAGAGGAGCATCCCGGCCGATTTCAAATCCCCAGTAACTTCGGGGTTGGCGTCACGCACGAACTTCCCTGCGTACTTGCCAGCATCAGGAACCAACTCAAGTAATGCCGTACGCGCTGCATCGTAGTTGCCTCCGCCCGTAATGCCTTGCACTTCTCGGGCCAGGCGCAACATGCCTGATTTGATCGCGATGCCGGCCGACGACTGGCTGAATACCACCGCACCGCACAAAATCGGCCACCGTAGTCCGAATATCCGCTGATCCGTCGCTGAGAGCGCGCGGTCATGCGGATTACGGGACCGACTGTGGTTCTCGGATCAGGAATACTGCGCGGGTCTGCCGAAGGCAAAGGACCAAGGCGAAGAAGGTCTTCGATGACAGTCATCCCAAATCGGGCGACTGTCACCCATGTCCCCGGCTGGTCACTAGTGGGGATACGGTGCTGACCGTGTCGTGCGCAATAGGGCCGCATCTACTTAATCTGCGCTCGGCCGGCGTCCCTGCAAAAACCGGGTACAGACAGCCACTTTTCGCTGGCGCGAGTCCGTTGCCTTGAGAAAGCTTGGAGCGCGAAAAGTGGTGGTCTGGCCCCGGTTTTTGTAGCCGCGCTGCACGGCGGCTGAGGCGGGACGTGGCCGTCCCGCGCGGGCGTAGCCGCCCGCCCCACGAGCCCTCGCGACGGTCGTGGTGAGGAAAGTAGGGGCCGATCATGATCGGCCCCTACCGAAGCCGGATTGTCACCAGGTGCTGGCCACGTGGGAAAACGGGTACAGGCAGCTCTGTCCACTCGTTGCGCTCGGGACAGAGTAGCCTGGCCCCGTTTTCGGCCCCTACCGAAGCCGGACTGTGACCAGATGCTGGCCACGTGGGAGCAAGACGACGCGCGCCGAGGCGCCGGCTCTCCAGCCTCGCCCTGGCTGTCCTGAGCCGAGGCGTTTCCGATCAAGGCTAACTAGCCCAACGCCAGCCTGGCGCCGTTAGCCGCGCAAACGTGGAGCAGCGGCTCGAGCGCATCTGGAACCGGATTGGGCGGTTCGCTCACGATCCCTCTGAGGCGTTGAAGCTGCCGTTTGTCAGCGGCCAGCCCGAAGAGATGTACTCCTCGATCCTGGCATGCAGCTCCTTGACGACCGAGGGATGCTCGCCGGCGACGGTGTGAAGCTCCTCCGGATCCTTCCGCAGATCGTAGAGCTGCGGCTTGTACTCGCCCTGATATTTCTCCCTGTTCCAGACCGCCGAGTAGTTCCACTCCTTCGTGCGCACCGACGCGATCCAGGAGTACGCCGTGACGATATGGTCCCGGGCGTTCGTCCGCTGTCCGGAAACGTAAGGCCAGAGATCTTCGCCGGTGAACCGGGCGGGCGGCTTCAAGTTGAGCCGGCCCAGGATGGTGGGAGCGACATCCGGAATCTGCGCAAAACCGGGCGCCTTCCTGCCGGCGAGCTCGCTTCCGGGCGTCCGGATGAGCAGTGGAATGTGGGCGACCTGCTTGCGCAACCGCTCCGGCCCTTTGACGAACTGCCCCTGCTCGCCGAGCAACGCGCCGTGATCGGCCAGAAACACGACGACGGTGTTCCCGGCCAGGCCCAGTTCGCCGATGGTGTCGAGGATCTTGCCGAACCAGTGGTCCACGGCGCTGGCCTCGCCGGCGTAGTTTGCGCGCAGCCGCTCGACTCCCTCCGGGGGCACAATGACGTCGCTGTACGGCGGTTCGGGCCAGGTGTGCGCTGCCGGCTTCTTGAGGTACTTCTCCAGAAACTGCTCCGGGGGATCCCAAGGCTCGTGCGGATCGAACGCTTCCACGTGCAGGAAGAACGGCCCCTGACCGTGGTTCTCTTTGAGCCAGCGAATCGCTTTTCGCGAGGTGATCTCGACGATAGACGCGCCTTCCTGAAGCCAGCGCCTGCGGTTGGCGGTGTACTGGTTCAGGAAGTCGCGGAATTCGGACACCCGCTCGCGCGCGAACTGGCGGTTCAGCTCGGGGCGGTTCAGATACTCGGCCGGATAGAGGTCGAGGAAGTCGGGCAGCTTCCGCGGCGCCTGAGCATAGTAGTCGATCTCCTGCCCGCGCACCCATTCGTAATAGCCGTAGCCGCGGTGGAAGCTGCGCCCGGGGCGCTGAAGATGCGGCAGGTCGGCGATCAGCGCCGTGCAGTATCCGGCCTCGCTCAGGACCTCGCTCAGGGTTACATCCTCATGAAACAGGTCGTGCCAGCCGGGGAGTTGCACGGGCTCGTGCTGGCGGTAGTAGTGCAGCGGCACGACTCGCCGCCCGGTCACTAGCTGCCGCCGCACGGGGATGGTGGGGAGTCCCTCCGGGTACGCGTCTTCGAAGATCACCGATTGTTCGGCGAACCGGTTCAGGTTGGGCGCGTCCACCCACTGGCTGCCGTAAACGGCGAGGTTGTCGGCGCGGAAGGTGTCGGAGACGAGCAAAACGACGTTGAGACCGTTCCCTCGCTGCTCCGGAGGCCGCTGCCATTGCGAACCCGCCGATGGCGCGGGGCGCCGCTCCGCGGCGCCTGCCGATGGCAGGCCGGCGAGGCCCGCCAGGGCCGCGCCACTCGTCTTGATGAGGTCTCTTCTTGTTGTTCCGCTCATAAGTAACTCCACTGTACCCGCTTCAATTGCGCCCGAGAACGCGTAGGGCGTCGCGTACGCCGCACCGACAGGGGAACCGCAATCGGAAGCTGGCCGGAATGTCCATTTTGGCGGCCGGCCTGCGCGACAGTATACACCCACTGATCTGGTGCGTACGGTCCGCGAATTCAGCCACGAAGAATGTCACCGAGGGGGGCAATGCTCCTGGCTGATTCTCGTTGCAGAGATGGGGACAAGCACCGTGTACGCTCCAGAGCCGCCTCGGAGAGAGTCTAACCCGGATGTTTCACCAGCAATCTGCTGCGGCGCGCGATAGGGCCGCCCGTGGCACGGGTGGGCGATCACAACGGGAAAGAATCCTCAGCTGTCAGCTTCCAGCTACGAGCTGCCAGCCTCCGGCTATCAGCGTTCGGACGACAGGACAGCAGGCGCGCCTGCGGCGCGAGCCCTCGACAAGAGTTTCGAGGCGGCAGGCTGTCCGTTTGCAGATGCCAAAAAACGGCAAAGCCCGCGCCACAACGGACGGGTGGGCGGTCACAAAAACCGGGTACAGACAGCCACTTTTCGCTCGGGCGAGTCCATTGTCTGCAGCGAGATGGGAGCGCGGTAGGGGCCTGTGGCACGGGTGGGCGGTCACAAAAACCGGGGACAGACAGCCACTTTTCGCCAGCGCTCCTCTCTTACCTTCGATGACCTCGGAAGGCGAAAAGTGGTGGTCTGGCCCCGGTTTTTGTGAGGAGCGCGAAAAGTGGTGGTCTGGCCCCGGTTTTTGTGAGGAGGGCGAAAAGTGGTGTCTGGCCCCGGTTTTTGTCGGGAGCGCGAAAAGTGGTGGTCTGGCCCCGGTTTTTGTGAGGCCCCTACGGGAGCCGGATTGTGACCAGGTGCTGGCCGCGCGGGAGCAAGAGGACGTGGGCCGAGGCGCCGGGCGCCAGCTCGAGCGCCGCCGGCACGCTATCCACCTCGAGGCTGAGCGGCTGGCGATCGAGCACCGCGAGGGCGCGCGAGAAGCTGGCGTAGGCCAGCTCGAGATTGCCTCCGGCCACGGCGGCGCTCTTGAGCTCGCCGTTGAAGTCGATGAGACGCGCGGCCGGCTCGCCGCCTCCGGGCTCAATCAGGTGGGCGCCCGGCGGCAGCCAGAGCAGGTCGCCGTCCCGAGCGGGCCAGGGGCGCCCGTCCACGCGGGCCGGGCCTTTCCAGGGGACGCCAACGCCCTGGCGGGATTCGACCGCCAGGCCCGGGCCGATGCGCTCGACGCGGGTGACCGCCGAGGTGGCCGCGGGCAGCAGGGGCAGGTCGATGGGCAGAACGGAGTTCTCGAAGTACAGCGCCACGCGCGGGAAGGAGCGCGAGGCCATGC
>JBEKLW010000333.1:0-3968 GCA_050008815.1 Bryobacteraceae bacterium | reverse complement strand
CGCTCGAGCCGGGCGCGGTCGCCCCGGCGCAGCGCCACCACACGGATGGGGAGCGGCATGGCCGCCAAGATACCGCCGGCCTCGTCATTATGCAAGACACTTTAGCGACACTACACTAGGAGACGGCAACCCCATCGCCCCGCTGAAGACCCGACCCAGCCGCACGCGCACGCATCGCGTGCGCGCGCGGGCCCGGCCGCAACCGTATGCGGCCTCGCGCAGCCAGCCGCCGAGGGCGAGGAGGGGGCCCCGGTGGAGCGGTCCACCCCGGTACGCACTTGACCTACGCACCTACGCCTGCGGTCATGCGGATTCCGGCAGCCCGGCGGCTCCGACGGGGCCCCCCTTTGCGGCAGGTACCATCCGGGCCGGTGATGGGGCCCCGGTGGAACGATCCACCCCGGGGGCGGGCCTGCGGCGCGAGCGCCTGGCTGTCTGCCCGAGCGCGATGGCGCGTGAGGCCCGGAGTTCCGTTTCGGGTTCGTGCGGCCCCACGCCGTACCTCGTACAAACGGCTCCCTAACGCTAAAGGGCTACCGTGTGCATGGTAGGCGGCTGGCGGGCGGGTCGCCCACCGCTGAGGCGCTTTCCTTGGGAATTGCCCTGGCAGGCTTCCCGCCCGAGGCAAGATCGACGCTCTTACAATCGTGAGGTCCTCGTGCAACGACATTTTGCGCGGTCACATCTATCTGCCGTGTCCCTATGCCTCTTGGTGTTGGGCTGCGTAAGCGCTACGCCAACGGTATACAGCCCCGCTCCGATGAGAGGGGTTCGCTCGTGGGACATTGGGTTTGCCTATGAGTCAGGAGCCTCGGCGGAGACCCGAGATACTTCAGGACTGCGCGAAACCACCATTGTGCACGGCGGCCAGGCCATTCGCGATCTTCAGCTTCGCGACGACGTCTTCTTCATTCTGCGGGACAAGTATCACGTGCCCGTCACCAAGACAGGCGCTGCAACGGACGGTGCGATAAGGATGGTCGCGGTGCACTACACCTTCGGGGGGTTCATGTCCTTGGATGTTCGGTTTGAAGACCGTCAAGGGCGGGTGTTGGCTCGGCTCCAGATCAGGAATTCAGATCGGAACTGTTGTTTCAAGAACGACGACAAGTTCGCAACCTATGCGGCGGACAAGATTGCTGAACTTCTTGCTTCGATAGTAACCAAGTAGGCCGCCCTTCGACTGAGACGCGCCAGGGCGCGTGGAGCCTGGCCGCAGCAAAGCTCGGGAGGGGTCATTGCGCGCGGCAATAGGGAGTGGCTTGAGCCGGTCACGCCCGAGGTCCGTGACGAGCTGGAGCGGTTCAGGCGCGAGCGCCCTGGCCTTGGCGACGGCTTGCTGTTCCCTGCGCCTGGAGTGCACGACGTGCCACTGAGCCGGGGTGTAGCGACGACCTGGTTGCGGCAGGCCGAGAAGCTCGCCGAGTTGAAACCGCTCCCTGGAGGGGCTTGGCACCCGTTCCGCCGCCGCTGGGCGACCGAGCGGACACACCTACCGGCCAAGGATGTCGCGGCTGTCGGTGGGTGGGTGGATACGACGACGCTTGAGAAGTGTTACCAAGTGGCGGACGCAGAAACGATGGGGCGCGTTGTGATGGAGCCGCGGCACCTGCGACGCCGCGCGTGACCTCAGCTGTTTGGCTTAGGGCGCGGGTTTGAGGCCTGCGGAATTGCCAAAGAAACTCTCTGAGGGGGGCTCGTAATCGAGTACAGGCCAGTAAACACGGTCGGGGCTCCAAGGTGTACCACCAACCTGACAGGTTCGGCCGTTTGAGGGTACTCAAAAGGCGATCCCCTGAACGTCCCCGGCTGGCTCTGGACGGTCCCTGCGATCACGGGCGGAGAAGTAAGTGCCATTGGCTCTAAGGTACGCGTGTTGCCTTCCCTCCGCCACTTTGAGATGTCCCCTTGGTCTTCGATCTTGGCTTACTCTTGGCCTTCGCTGCAGGCTTCGGTATCCGGACGCGCCTCCAGCACGATTCTTTATCTACGGAAGCCAACTGCACCTCCCCGCCAGCCACCCTCGTCGCGGACAGAGTGCCAGATGATCGAAACTCGCTGGCGAGGCGCGGGCTCTCGACCAGAGCATTGACCAGAGAGTACTGAACCTCAAGACCAGGCTGGCCGAGCGCCTGCGCCGCGTTCTGTGCGACTTGATTCCACAACTGGGTTGCCAGCTGGGGTGGTGCATTGGGAGGGAGAGTTAGGGGTGCCTTCGCCTGAAGCACTCCGCCTCCACCGTTAGCGATGAAGTGATGCAGCGGGTTGAAAGGCTCCCGCAATTGCATGTAGCTCTCAATTGCGATGTAGGCATCCCAAATAGCCGCTTCAAGCTCAAGGTCATCTTCGGCGATCGACAGATGCAGCTCTCGCGCGCGCGACCGAGAAACGGCATCACCATGCGCGAAGAAACTCTTGTTGAGTGCTTCCGCGATGACGCGGGCCCGCCCCCTTTCCTCTGCGCCCTTCATGTGCATCTGAAGAAGGCGCTCGCCGACGTCGGTCGAAAGCTCGCTCGCGCGCTTGGCACCCCCGACACTCACCGGATCAACAACTGAGAACAGCTTCTCGACTATGGCGGACAGATACGACTGCTCCGTGAGGCCCACCTCTTCGGAAAGAAAGCGCAGAAAAGCGCCGACGTCCTCGAAAGAAAACTGGCGGTAGCTCCCATCGGGCATCCTAATGGCGATCTGAGGGTCGATGGGACCGAGAGACGCGTTGGGATGCATCACTATCTCATCAGCGCCAAGGGCGAAGATTGTCGCTGCGCTGAAAGCCATGTACGGAACCAGAACCGCAACCGATTGGATGCGTTCCCTCAGCACAGACATCAGCTTCCAGGCCGCGAGAGCGTCTCCTCCGGTGCTGTGGATCAGGATGTCCACGGCCCTGGAATCGCTAATCGCATCCACTTGGTCGATGAACTCTCGGACCGCGTCCCCCGCCATCATCGCCGGGACCCCAGCGCGCGTACTGGTGGCGTACACGATTAGCGGTCGCTGACGCAGACCTTCGATCTTTCTGTAGCTCTTGACTCGAGCAGATATGTCCACCGGGCCGCCTGGAGCGTTGGCGAGGTAACTGTACCGCTCGCGAGCGGATTAGGCAAAGCAGTCGGCGGGGGGAGATGGACAGCTCACGCCGGAACCGACCGAAACTGGTCCAGAAACTGGACCAGCCGTGAGCTAAGTCCAATTGGCCCCGATGGATTCGAACCATCATTACCGGATCCAAAGTCCGGAGTCCTGCCCTTGGACGAGGGGCCAGCAGGTTGCAGCGCACTAACTTAGCGAGTCGGCCGCCTGACCGGCAGACGGCTCACAATCCGACGCGCGGCGCGGCGATCCGGTCGCACACGCGCGCCGGGCGCGCTGCATAGCCGCAGAACGAGCGAGAAAGGTCCTTCGAGCCGGTCGGCGACTGTCGCGCGCCCCGGTTCAGGGTAGTTCGCGGCGCAGGAGTTCGAGCACGCGGGCGTAGGCGTCGCGCGCCGCGCGCACTTCGTAGCTGGGGCGCGTGTCGTTGAAGAAGGCGTGCTGCGCCCCTTCGTAGACGTGACACTCGAAGCGCTTGCCCGCCGCGCGCATGGCCTCTGCGAACGCCGGCACGCCGTCGGTGACACGCCGGTCAAGCGCGCCGTAGAAGCCGGCGACCGGGCACCGGATGTTGGGGATGAGTGACGCGGCGGGTCCGCCCCCGTAGAAGATCGCCGCCGCCGCCAGCTCCGGGTCGTGGCACGCCAGGAGCCCGGCGAGGCTGCCTCCCATGCAGAAGCCCACGGCGCCCACCTTCCGCCCGCGCGAGGGCGGAAACTCGCCTCGCAGGAACGCGGTGGCCGCGACGAGCTTCGGCACGTACGCGTCGAGATTCCGACCCCCCGACGACAGCCCGGCGAAGAGCGTCGCCATCGTCTCGCGGAGGCGGGCGGCCTCGTCGACCGACCGCTTCGCTAGCTCCACCTCGCG
>JBEKLW010000332.1:0-3969 GCA_050008815.1 Bryobacteraceae bacterium | reverse complement strand
GCCAAAGACGGCAGCTCCACTTACAGGGAGGCCGACGACGACGACAACCCGCTCCGCCTACAGCTCACCGAGACCGAAGCCGCCGAGATCTTCGCCCTCGCCGAGAAGCTCGGCTGGTTCTCACAGCCGCTGGAATCGAAACTCAAGGTCGCCTTCATGGGGACCAAGACCTTCCGCTTCGAGGACGGCGCGCGCAAGCAGCAGGTGAGCTTCAACTTCTCACAAGTGCCCGAGGCGCAGCAGCTCGCAGACTGGTTCGAGCGGGTGGCCGAGACGGAATCGCGGTTCATCACGCTCGAGCGGACGGCGAAGTACGACCGCCTCGGCGTCAACCAGGCGCTGCTTCAGTTGCAGATCTCACAGGAGCACGACCGTCTGGTGGCCGCGCCTCAGTTCCTGCCGCTCCTTGACCGCATCGCCAAGGACCAGCGTTATATGAACATGGCCCGGGAGCGCGCGGCCAGCCTGGCCGAGCTGCTCCGAAACCCCAAGCCGGCAGGCAGCCAATGAAGTGTCTCCCCGCGCCCGGCAAGACCCGTGCCGCGCGTGCTCTCGGTTACGCCAGATGAGTTTCCGCCGCATCGTCCTGGTGGTCTTCGACAGCCTCGGCGTGGGTGAGGCGCCGGACGCCGCCGCATACGGCGACGCGGGCAGCGACACGCTCGGTCACATCGCTGCCAGCCGGCCGCTGCAGTTGCCCAACCTGCGTGCGCTCGGAATCGCCAACATCCGCCCGCTGGCGCACCTGGCTCCGGCCGCCGAGCCGCTGGCGTGCTACGGGCGTTGCGCACCCGCCTCTCCGGGCAAGGACACGACCACCGGACACTGGGAGATCGCCGGTATTCACCTGGAAAGACCCTTCCCCTTGTACCCGAACGGCTTCCCGCCCGAGGTGCTGAACGAGTTCGAGCGGCGCATAGGCCGCCGGGTGCTCGGCAATTGCCCGGCTTCCGGCACCGAGATCATCCAGCGGCTCGGCAAGGAGCACATGCGCACCCGCTCGCCGATCGTCTACACCTCGGCGGATAGCGTATTCCAGGTGGCCGCGCACGAGGAGGTGGTTCCGCTCGAGGAGCTATACCGGATGTGCAAGATCGCCCGCGACATCCTTCGCGGCCCGCACCAGGTCGGGCGCGTGATTGCACGGCCGTTCCTCGGCCGGCCCGGCGCCTTTGAGCGCGACAACACCGCGCGCCACGACTACGCCGTTCCGCCCCCGGAAGGCATGCTGCTCGACCTTCTGGCGGCCCGCGGCGCGCCGGTCTGGTCGGTCGGAAAGATCCATGACATCTTCCTGGGCCGCGGCATCCTGCACGCGGCGCACACCAAAGACAACGCCGAGGGCATGCGCGAGATCCTGAAGGCCATGAGTGCGGCCCCCGACGGGCTGATCTTCGCGAACCTGGTCGATTTCGACATGCTGTACGGGCATCGCAACGACGTGGAGGGCTACGCGCGGGCGCTCGAAGCCGCCGACGCGTGGATTCCCTCGGTGCTCGAAGCGCTCCGCGACGACGATCTCTTCCTCATCACCGCCGATCACGGCAACGATCCCGCCACGCCTTCGAGCGATCACAACCGCGAGTACGTGCCGCTGCTGGCTTACGGGCACAAGGCCAAGCAGGGCGTCAACCTGGGAACGCGCGCCTCGCTGGCCGATATCGGCCAGACCGTGGCCCACAACTTCGATCTCATTCTCAAGAAAGGAACTAGTTTTCTAGAAGCGATCCTATGAGAACACCGTTAATGGCGGGCAACTGGAAGATGTACAAGACCGCCCAGGATACCCAAGCGTTCTTTGAGAAGTTCCGCCCCCTGGTCGAGAAGACCGAGGGGCGCGGCATCGTCATCTGCCCCACCTTCCCGAACTTGCCGGCCGCGGTCGATTCCACCCGGGGCACGAAGATCGAGATCGGCGGCCAGAATGTCTTCTGGATGAAGGAGGGCGCCTACACGGGCGAGGTTTCCGCTCAGATGCTGGTGGCCGTTGGCGCCCGCTGGGTCATCATCGGCCACAGCGAGCGCCGCCAGTACTTCGGCGAGACGGACGAAACCGTCTACAAACGCACCGTCGCCGCGCTCGAGGCCGGGCTGAACCCCATCGTTTGCGTCGGCGAGCGCCTCCAGGAGCGCGAGGCCGGCCACACCGAGGCCGTGCTCCAGGCTCAGTTCGAGAACGGCATTGCGAAGCTGACACCCGAACAGTTCGCCCGCATCGTGATCGCCTACGAGCCGGTCTGGGCCATCGGCACGGGCAAGACTGCGACCCCGGAGATCGCCTCCGCGGCGCACCAGGTGATCCGCTCGCAGGCCGAAGCGGCGTACGGCAAAGAGGCGGCGGGCAGCCTGCGCATTCTATACGGCGGCAGCGTCAAGCCGGACAATGCCAAGACGCTGATGGCGCAGGAAGGCATCGACGGCGTGCTGGTCGGCGGCGCGAGCCTCGACGCGGCTTCGTTCGCAGCCATCGTCAACTACTGACACGCCAGCTCGACCGGCATTTCTCGCCACGGCCGTGGCCACGGCGCCGGGCTGCCAGGCTGCCGCGCGTGGAGCCGTTGCTTCAGCTCCTCGATTTGCCGGGTTCTTTGGGTGAGCCGGGTGAGGGCCTGTGCGCCGTGCCCGTAGCCCCCTTTTCCTTGGCTCGCATATAGAAGGTGCCGCCGGGCTCAAGAATACAGGAGTCAACCTCATCCAGGCCCGCGAAGCCCTCCCGGTGCGCGACGATCTTCAGCTCGGCTTCCGAGAGCAGCTCTTTGGCCAGCGCTTTGCGCCGGACCTTTCCGTGCTCGATCAGCACGGCCGGCTTGCCCTCCAGCATCTGGTCCAGAGTGCGGTGGCGGAACACGAACCGCAGCACCAGATAGTTGATGCCGAACAGCGAGAAGGCGCCGATGAGCCCGCCTGTGAGGGAGGTGTCGTCGCCGATCATCGCGTTCTGCACCGTGTTCGAGATGGACAGCAGCACGACCAGATCGAATGCGTTTAACTGCGCCAATTGCCGTTTGCCGAAGATCCGCAAGCACACGACAAGGAAGATGTAGACGATGATCGGGCGCAGGATCTTCTCGGCCACGGCCAGCTTCAGCCCGAACATGTCATCAAAGACGCCTCCAGCAAGTAGGACCAGCATAGAAACACAGTAGCGGTTTCTCCGGCGTCCCGTGTTACGGGGGGCCGCCGCCCGCGGCAGGCATTGGCTGTTCAGTTAAAATGAGAGTTGCTCACCCGCGTTTTTCGGGCCTTTCAATATCGTGATTTTCGGGTGCTCTGGGCCGGCGCCTGCACCTCCAGCATCGGCACCTGGATGCAGAAGCTCGCGCAGAGCTGGCTGGTGCTGCAGATTTCGAACTCGCCCTTCCTGTTAGGTCTCGACGCGTTCCTGGGAGAGATCCCGATCCTGCTGTTCTCACTGCTGGGCGGCGTGGTGGCGGACCGCCGCGACCGCCGCCACATGCTGCTCGCCTCGCAGGTCGTTCAGATGAGCTGCGCGTTCCTGCTGGCCACGCTAGTCGCGCTGCGGGTGGTCCAGGTGTGGCACATTCTTTGCCTGTCGTTCGTGGTCGGGCTGGCACAGGCGTTCGGCGGCCCCGCCTACCAGGCGCTCATCCCGAGTCTGGTCAGCATCGAGAACATCTCCAATGCCATCGCGCTCAACTCCATACAGTTCAACCTCGCGCGGGTCATCGGGCCGGTGCTCGGCGGCATCGCGCTCACCAAGCTCGGGGCCTCGTGGTGTTTCGCCCTCAACGGCGCCTCGTTCGTTGCCGTGATCGTCTCGCTGCTGGCGATCCGCCTGCCCTTCACCCCCGGCGCCGGCGGCGCGAGCGTGATGACCAGCATGGCCCAAGGGCTGGACTTCGTGCGGCGGCACCCGGTCATGCCCTCGCTGGTGGCGCTGGCCTTTGCCATGACGATGCTCGGCGTGCCGCTGATCGTCTTCCTGCCGGTGTTCGCCCGGGACGTCTT
>JBEKLW010000331.1:0-3972 GCA_050008815.1 Bryobacteraceae bacterium | reverse complement strand
CTGAAGCGCGAGATCCGCAAGCGCGAGAATGTCGCCGACGCTCCCTTGGCCGACCTGCGGCACACGCTAACCGTCATCCGCCAGGGTGAGGGGGAGGCCGAGCGGGCCAAGAAGGACCTGGTCGAGGCCAACCTCCGCCTGGTGGTGTCGGTCGCCAAGAAGTACGTCAACCGCGGGCTGCACCTGCTGGACCTGATCCAGGAGGGGAACATCGGCCTGATGCGCGCCGCCGACAAGTTCGAGTACCGGCGCGGCTACAAGTTCTCCACCTACGCGACGTGGTGGATTCGGCAGGCGATCACGCGGGCCATAGCGGATCAGTCGCGCACCATCCGCATCCCGGTCCACATGAACGAGAGCATGAACAAGTTCCTGCGGGCCAACCGGGAGCTGGAGAAGGAGTTGGGCCGCGCGCCCACCAACGACGAGATCGGCCGGCGCATGGAGATCTCCGTCGAGAAGGTCCAGAAGCTCAAGACCATCTCGCGGGACCCGGTTTCGCTCGAGACGCCGGTGGGGCGGGACGGAGAGTCCGCCCTGGGCGACCTGATCGAGGATCGCTGGGTCGGCTCGCCGGTCGATTCGGTGATTGAGTCCAACGTCCGGGACGAGACCGCCAACATCCTCAAGACGTTGTCTCCGAAGGAGGAGAAGGTCATCCGGCTGCGCTTCGGCATCGGCTGTGAGCGGGAGCACACGCTGGAGGAGATCGGCCAGGAGTTCGACGTCACGCGCGAGCGCATCCGCCAGATCGAGGCCAAGGCGCTGCGGCAGCTCCGCTCGCCGGAGCGGGCGCGCCATCTGCGGGCGCTGCTGGCGGCACGGTAACGGTGTAGAAGGTTCTCTACATCTGACCTGAGCCAGGCCGGGGCCGAAAGGCCCCGGCCTTTTTGCTATTTGGCCCCGGTGGCGCGCCGGATGACCCTCTCCCGCTCACCCCGCGTCCAGGCGCCGTGGATCTCCGCCTCGGGCAGGCCGGCCAGCCGGCCGACCAACAGGAACGACGGCAGGGCGTGCTCCGGGGTCTTCCACCGCGCCATTTCGACGAGTGCGCGCAGGGCGCGCTCGCGGAGCTGGTCGAGCGCGGCCGCCGGGCGGTCCTCCGTCAGCAAGACCAGGGCTTGGGCGGCCCGGTATCGGTCGCTCCAGACCACCGAATTCAGCATCTCGATGAACCAGGTGGGCTGGACGCGGATGCCCAGCTCCGGGTCGCGCGCCCCCAGCGTGGCCATCGCCGTGAGCGCGCGCATGGCATTGGCGCGCACGCCCTCGTCGCTATCCTGCATGGCGTATTGCACGTCGCCGACTACTAGCAGCTTCACCGGGGCATAGCCGAGGAGATAGGCGGCGATGGCGCGGTGCTCGGGGTTCGCCGATTGGCGCACCACCCGGCGCAGCAGGTCCAGGTTGGCCTCGGCCAGGGCCGGGAAGCGCACCTGGAAGGCCAGCACGCCCAGGTTCGCCGCCAGCTCGTGGCCCTGGGAGACATTCTGCGCGGTATCTCCGACGCGGGCCGCCTGCTCCAGGGCCCCCAGGAAGCCCTGGTAGGTCTCCACCAGATCGTTCGGGAGGACCGCGTCGCCCTGCGGCGGGGCGTGAAAACCGAAGTGCGGCGCATCGCGCTCCTCGATGCCGACGTAAAGGATCGCGCGGTCGCCCTCGCAACAGACGGCCTCCACCCGCGCCAGCACGACGCCGGGAATGCGCTCCAGACGGTCTTCGATGTCGGGCTTCGAGGCGGGCAGCCGGTCGCCTTCACGGACGCCCACCGCCCTGCGGAGGCGGTCCAGGGAGACTTGGCGGACGCCGTAGAAATCCACCACGGCGACGCGCGGGACCTGCGCCAGCAGGAGCGGGGCAATCACCAGAGAGACAACAAGAGCGCGCACGCGAAGTTAGACGCAAGCGCCGGGGAACCGGCTCCGGCGAAACTGGGCCGGGCGCGCCGGGGCGCCCGGCCTTGCGAATCAGACCTTTACGCCTGCTTCTCGGCCAAGTCGCCAATCAACGGCAGCTTAAACATGACGCCCTGGTGGGCCTTGATCAGCAGGAAGACCCAGATCACCAGGAACGCCAGCCAGAGCAGCGTGCCGATCAGGCCGAAGAAGTACGCGGCGCGCCACGCCCAGGCGCTGAGGAAGATGCCGACCAACATGCCCCAGACGATCTGGACGGCTATCAGCACAATGCCAAAGAAGATTGACTGAAAGGCGTGAAAGCGAATGAACTTCTTCTGGCAGTACGGCTGCATCACCAGGAACACGATGCCGCAGATCAGCGGCGGCACGTAGCACAGCAGCGCCGCGAGGTTGTCCGTGAGTCCGGGTGCGGGCGCGCCAGGCTGGGGCGGCGGACCGTAACCCGGCTGAGGACCGTAGCCCGGCTGGGGACCGTAGCCCGGAGGCGGACCCGGCGGCGGGGCGGGCGCGTAGTAAGGACCCGCCTGAGGTTGAGGGGCGGCTGGGCCAGGCTGGGGCGGCGGAGCATAGCCCGGGGGGCCGGGCTGCGGGGCGGGCGCATAGTAAGGACCCGCCTGAGGTTGAGGGGCGGCTGCGGGCGGAGCTTGGGCTTCGGCGGGGGGCGCCACAGCCGGCGTCCCGCACTTTGGGCAGAACTGACCCTGGACCGAGGCACCGCAGTTCTTGCAGAAAGGCATTAATCCTCCAGTCAGGATTAAATGTAAACGAGAAGCAGCCCAGAAGCAAGATGCTGGGAAACCGAGCCCGGCCCGCGCCCGGAAAAACATCGCGCGAACCCCGGGCGGCGATCAGCGGCTGCCGCGTTCCGAGCGGGGATCGGAGCGCTTGACCTGTGCCCGGCGGCGGCCCTGGGCCAGGTTGGCGGCGGCGCGCTCGCGGGCGGCCTCGCTGAGTTCGATTTTGTTGACCACCTGGCGGGCGCCGGCGGCCCTGGCCAGACGCGTGGCCGTGCCCTTGTGCTGGATCACGTTGGTGTGGCCCTCGAGCGTCGCCACGCCGCCCTGCACGCGGACCTGAAGGCGGTCCTCAGCGATCTTCGAGCGAGCGAAGCGGGCGCGGATGGCCGCCTCCACCTCGCGGTCGCTCGGCGGCGTGCCGCCGGTCGAGCCCGAGCGCGCGTGGGTGGCCGTGGTCCGCGGACGAGCAGGGGTGTCGGCGTTCAGAAGCGCCGCCAACGCGGCCATCCCGCAAATGAGTCCGAATAGTCTAGGACGGAACACGCCACCTCCTGGCGGTCAGCCGCCGTAGGGGTCGATCATGATCGACCCCTACTGATACGTAGTGGCCGCGGGCGCTATAATTCGCAAGTATGTCTAGCGATATTGCGCGCCGCGACGTTTTGCGCGGTGCAGTGCGGGGCGCCATGGCGCTTTCCGCGGCCTCCTACTCCCGGGTACTGGGAGCCAATGACCGGATCCGATTGGGCGTCATCGGCTGCGGCGATCGCGGCACCTACGTCGCCACTCTGTTCCTCCAGACCGAACAGGCCGAGGTGGTGGCGCTGTGCGACGTCTACGGCGACCAGATGAACCGCCTCCAGAAGAGGGCGCCGCAGGCCAAGCGCTTCGGCGACCACCGGGAGCTGCTGGCGATCAAGGACATCGACGCGGTGGTGATCGCCACGCCGGACCACTGGCACGCCGCCTGCGCCATCGACTCGCTGAACGCCGGCAAGGACGTCTACGTCGAGAAACCGCTGACGCTGAGGATCGAGGAAGGGCCGCAGATAGTGAGGGCGGCGCGCGTCAATGGCCGCATCTGCCAGGTGGGGATGCAGCAGCGCTCCGGCAAACACTACCTCCGCGCCAAGGCCGAGTACATCGACACTGGCAGGCTGGGGAAGATCACGCTGGTGCGCACCTGGTGGCACGGCAATGGCTGGCACCTGCGGCGGGCGCCGGCCTCGCTCCAGACCAAACCGGAGAACCTGGACTGGGTGCGGTTCGTGGGCCCGCTGACGTGGCGCGACTACGACCCGCAGCAGTACTACAAC
>JBEKLW010000330.1:0-3996 GCA_050008815.1 Bryobacteraceae bacterium | reverse complement strand
GGACCTGATGCGGCAAATGCGTCATTGGTCTCTCCAAGAGCAGGTGGATCATCTCAACCAAATCCTCCGTGGGCACTATGCATACTACGGCATTGCTGGGAACTTCCGAGCACTGCAACGGGTTCATCGGGCCGTGGAGCGTTACTGGCGCAAAATGTTGAGCAGTCGGAGCTGGCATGGCACGATCTACTGGACTCACTTTCAGCGGATCAAGGAACAGTTTGCTCTGCGGCGACCCAAGCTGTATCTCCCCTACCGGGAGCTGCAAGCTATCGCTACGCTGCGAAGCAACTTCCGACGGGCGTAGTGCGGAAAAACGAGCCTGTTGCCGAAGTCGCTTGACAGGAAGTGGGTGAGCTTTCGGTAAGCGTGCGTAGTCGCTGAATCTCCTAATCGGCGGGGCCTCACGCCGCTTTAGGTTTTTGCCCACCAGTGTTGGATAGGTGAGAGTCGCCGGTTGACATCCTCCGCTGAAAAGGTGTCGGGATTGAATTCGCCCCCGACCCAGTCCAACATTTCCTCATGTTCCTGGTGGGCTGGATCACGGAGAGCTTCCAAGAGATTGTAGTATCCGGGGATACCCCCACAGTCTTCGGGCGGACCTTGAAGCTTGCCGGCCACGCAGACCGGATAGGCAACCCCCGGTTCGGGCGGCAGCACTTTCTCCACAATGATCGCATGCTCCCAACTGTCGCCAAAGTCGTAGGTGTACAGGGCCTTCGCTCCGACTTTGCCGAGAACCCTGTAGAGGTGCGTGGTGCGTTCGTTGCCGATGGGGTCCAGCCCCATCAGCCGGTCGTTGGGATCGGGTTTCCCGAACCGCTTCTGGCCGATGCGAAAGTCGTGCATGTGGGAACCGTCCCATCCCATCGCCACTTGCAGCACGTCGTGCAATACTTCCAAGGTCAGGCCCGCTGGCACCAGGAGCCGGCGCCAGATCGGTGGCCTCGTGTCGCGAAGGGTCACCTTAAGTTGGTAGATGTCATTCGGAAGCCAGACTCTCTTAGTTGGCATTTCATCTCCTGTTTGCTGCCAGGATGCGACGCACCGAAGTGCGCCCAAGGTTCAAGCGGCGGGCGATCTCGGCTTTGCTGATGCCTGCCCGGTGGAGCTTGCGAACTTGGTCAGCGTGGAGGGCCGCGGTGACTGGCCGTCCCAGGCGTTGGCCGTTCTGGCGAGCATGCGCCAAGCCGGCACGGACACGTTCCCGCAGAATCTCCCTTTCGAACTCCGCGAACACGGCTAAAAGGCCAGCCATGGCGCGACCGGCCGGGGTCGTCAGGTCCAGCGCTTCCGTTAGCGACACAAAGCCGACGCCCAGATGCTCCAGTTCCTGGAGGGTCGCCAGCAGGTCGGTTACCGAGCGGCCCCAACGGTCCAGCCGCCAGACTAACACGACGTCGATCTCACGGCGACGTGCCGCTTCCAGCAGTTGCTCTCGCCGCTCCCGCTGAGAAGCGCCCGAGCCGATTTCTTTGACCTGCAGGGCGATCGTCCAACCTCGGCGAGTGGCGTATTCCCGCAGGGCACGGGTCTGCATCGGGATGGTCTGCTGATCCTGGGTAGAAACGCGGGCGTAGAGGCCTGCCCGGAACGGTGTTTTGGCCCGGTGAGGGGGGTGGCCAAAAACCTTCCGCAATTTCGCCGTGCGGGACACCCGTTTTTCGCCCATTTTCGACTGCCGCTCCGGCCTGGCCGAAGAGGATCGTTTTCGGCCAGACAGCAGGCATTCTACTGCAAGGGGGGGCTTAAGCGGGAGGCTGACTTGTGCCGGCCTGTTGCAGTGCCTGCCGGTAATTCCAGGGCATCCAGTCCGCCGGGTGCTTGGCCAGTTCCTGGGCGTGTTTCTGCAATTCGATCAGGTACTCGAAGGGATTGACGCCGTTTAATTCGCACGTATGGATCAGGCTCATGTGGAGATCCCCCATTTCGGCGCCGTTCTCGGTCTTATAGAACAGACTATTCTTTCGATGCAAAATGCATTTCTTCAGAGCCCGCTCGACGAGGTTCGAATCCAGCGGCGCGCCCGCTTGGCGGAGGAACAGCGTCAGCCGAGTCCAACGTTTCAAGCAATAAGTGATGGCTTCGCCCAGCCCCGAGTTGGGCTCCACTTTCTTTTCGTTGAACTGGGCCTCGAACCAAGCGTGGAGGGCATCCATCACCGGCTGGCTGTGCTCCTGGTGAAAGCGCAGCCGCGCCTCGGGCACGAGACCCCGCCGCTGGGCCTCGGCCTCGTAACGATAGACGTCGCGAAAGCTTTCCAGCACGAACCGGCACTCCTCGGGGAAGTTCGGCGTCACCTCGACGAAGCGACGCCGGGCGTGCGCGTTGCAGTTTCCCCAGAGAATTTCCAACTTCTCCTTGAGCTTCGGCACGTTGCGTGACAAGGCATCCGACATTTGAATGGGCGGCGCGAGTCCCTGGGCCCGCTCGACGAACACCCGGGCGAGGTTCTCCCCGGCATGATTCCGCCCGGTGAAGAACAGCGCGATCCGCTGCCCCTGCCGCGTCGTCGACACGATGCCGGAGGTGAACAGTCCCGTCCGTTCCTTGGAGCTCGACGAGGCTTCCTCCTCCGCGCGCTGAGGACTCGCCCTCGCCAGCGCCAGGATCTTCATGCTGGTGTCATCGTTATAAAAGACTTCGCCTTGCGCGGCCTGGCGGATCAGCTCTTCGAAAGCGGGCCGAATCACTTCGGCTCTTTCCGCGACGATTTCACACTGGGTCGAAGCCGGCAGCGGAATTCCCAGACTTGCCTCCAGCCTCTCCAGTCGATCCCACGGAACGCCACTGCCGTACTTCAACAGCGCGATCATCGCCGCCGCGCTTTCATCGTACTTTTTCTCGCCCACATCTTGCGGCGCTTCTGCCTCGTAAACCTCGCCGCACAGATTGCAGCGCAGACGTTCTAACTCGTAGACTTGGGCGGCAATCGGCGCCTGGCCCATCACTCGGATGCGAAGTCCGGGCTCTTTCTGCAGGTACACCTTTCCCTTCAAACAACCTGGGCAGTGATCTCCAGGCTTCAAAGAACCGTGCGCGATTTTGATTCGCTCGGCGCCCCGATACGCCTGGGCGCCATTTCGCCCGTGCCCCGGCTTCGGTGGATCCTTCGCCTTGGGAGGCGGAGGGTTTTGCGGAGGGACCTTGATCCCGGCTTGCTCCAGCACCTTGCTTGTCTTCTCCGTGCTGGGCTTCGACAACAGCGCGCGGAGTTGGCTGATCGTCGTGTTCTTTTCCCCGATCCTCTCGATCAGAACGCTCAGCGCCTGGATCGCGTCTTCCAGCCTCTGACAGTCCTCTTTGCTCAACGGCCCTTGACGCGCCCGCTCCACCAATGCGGTCAGCTCTTCTAGATTCACTTCGATCTGTTCCTTCGCAGGTTTCATCCCTTCGCTCCGCTCAGGGCGGTGTTTACTCTACCTTCGCCAGCAGCTCACGAAAGCGCGGCGTGAGCGGATAGCCCAGCACTTCCTTGATCGACCGGTTCGGTCGCTTGTTCGGGCAGTTCTTGCCCCGCCCCGTCGTGCGCCCCATCACCACCCAGTTCGCCGCCCGATAACACGTGCCGCGGTAGCGTTCGGGATCGACGAAGGTCTCGAGAAAATAGATGGGGTGCCCGTAGATCCGTTCCCAGTCGGCCGCGATTCTTCGCGCCATCTGACCGAGAACGTGCGACGCCAAATGCGGGACGCGGACCCAAGGCAAAATGAGATAGCGCGGATTGTAGGCGAGAAAACGGATATTGCGGCGCCGCGCCTCCGCCGACCAGCCGATAAAGCGATCGCGGGCGCCCAGATGCCGCGGGGCCGACGACCCGGCCAGGCAGGCCATCACCCGGCCCGCCGCCGAGACCAGATATTTAACGTGTTCCCCCACCGGCCGCGCGTAGCCGAGTGGATGATACTGGGCGACAAGGTAGTTGAAGAGCGGCTCCTCGGGCGTGCGCCGCACTTGCTGAAACTCCAAGGGCCGGAGCGCTCGCAGCGAGATCTC
>JBEKLW010000033.1:0-11093 GCA_050008815.1 Bryobacteraceae bacterium | reverse complement strand
CGTTAAGGAATCGCTATGGACCAGCCTAATCCCTCAACTCACTTGCCCGTCCCTGCTGCCGGGCAGCCTGGCCTCCCCTCCGCCCCCGCCGACCTCCGTCCTCCGCGCGCGGGTGAGTACCCGGGTTACCCTCCCTTCCTTTCCGAGAAGCCGGGCGACTCCGCCCACAGTGGCCTCCTCGAGTACTGGCGCATCCTCCAGCGCCGCAAAGGCACGCTAGTTCTGTGCTCTTTCCTCGCCGGCCTGGCCGCCTGCCTCTACACCTTTCCCCAAACTCCCATCTACCAGGCCCATGCCCTCATCGAGATCCAGAGCATGAACGAGAACTTCCTCAACATGCGGGAGGTCAATCCTACCACCGACACCACCATGTACTACCCCGAGTACGACCTCCAGACCCAGGTCCGCGTCCTTCAGAGCCGCACCCTGCTCGAGCGCGTCGACGCCAAGCTCAAGAACCATCCCCGTCCTCCCGCGCCGGCTGGCTCCCGGCTCGACGCCTGGCGCCGGGCTATGGGCCTGCCCGACTCCAAGCCCACCGCCCAGACCGCCGCCGACGTCCGTGTCCGGGCCCAGGTCAACACCCGCCTCATCGATATCTCCTGCGACTCCAACGACCCGCGCTACGCCGCCGACTTCGTCAACACCCTCACCGCCGAGTACATCGAACAGAATCTGGAATCCCGCTGGCAAACCACCCAGAGCACCGGCGCCTGGCTCGCCCGGCAGATGGAGGACGTTCGGATCAAGTTGGAGAGGTCCGACGCGGAGCTCCAGAACTACGCACGCATGACCGGCTTGCTGTTCACTTCCGAGAAGAACAACCTCGCCGAGGAGAGGCTCCGCCAACTCCAGGATGAGCTATCCAAGGCTCAGGCCGACCGGGTCGGCAAGCAGTCGCGCTACGAGCTGGCCTCTTCCGCCAGCATCGATTCGCTGCCCGACGTGGTCGACGATGCCACCGTGAGAGACCAGTATTCCAAGCTGCTCGAACTCCGCCGCCAGCGCGCCGATCTGGCTACCTCTTATACTCCCGCCCATCCCCGCGTCAAGCGCCTGCAGTCCCAGATCGCCGAGACCGAGGCCTCTCTCATCCAGCAAAGGGAAATGATCGTCCGGCGCATCCGTAACGACTTCGAGGCGGCCCGGCGCCGCGAAACGCTGCTGGCGGCCGTCTACGGCGCCCAGGCCCGGCTCATGACCGAGCAGGCCGACAAGGTTACCCACTACAACATCCTGAAACGCGAAGTGGATACCAATCGCCAGCTCTATGACTCCATGCTTCAGCGGGTCAAAGAGGCCGGCATCGCCTCCACCCTGCGCGCCAGCAACGTCCGCGTGGTCGAGCCGGCCACCGTGCCCGGAGCGCCCTACAAGCCCGACGTCGTCCACAACACCCTGCTCGGGCTGCTGGCGGGTCTGGCGGCAGGCGTGGCCTTCGTGGTCCTTCGCGACCGCGCCGATCGCACGCTGCAAGAGCCGGGCGACGCCGCCTTCTACCTCAATGTCTCCGAGCTCGGCGTCATCCCCTCTTATGGCGCCGAGTTGCGCCGCGAGCGCCGCTTGCTGCCCTGGCAGGCTCACAAGCCCGGGGACGAGATGGCCCTGGTCACCTGGCGCCGCAAGCCCTCCGCCCTGGCCGAGTCCTTCCGCGGCGTGCTCACCTCCATCATGTTTGCCGGCCTCAAGCACGGCCGTCCCCAGGTGATCGTGCTCTCTAGCGCCAATCCCACCGAGGGCAAGACCAGCATCGCCACCAATCTCGCCGTCGCCCTGGCCGAGATCAGCCAGCGCGTGCTGCTGATCGATGCCGACTTGCGCAGGCCGCGCTTGCACCAGATCTTCGAACTGGATAACAAAGCCGGGCTGGCGACGATTCTCCGCGCCAAGAACGGCCCCGCCTCTTCCAATGGTCTCATCCAGACTACGGACGTCCCGGGACTCCACGTGCTCCCCACCGGTGCGGACTCCGTCTCGGCCTCGGCCTTGCTTTACTCGCCGCGTATGGCCGAGCTGTTGCGCGGCCTCCGGACCGAGTTCGACACCATCCTCATCGATACTCCGCCCATGCTCCAGATGCCCGACGGCCGCATCCTCGGCCGCCTCGCCGACGGAGTCATCCTCGTCATCCGCGCCAACGCCACCACGCGCGACGCGGCGCTAGCGGCCCGCCAGCGCCTCTCCGAGGACGGCACCCCCATCTTGGGCGCTATCCTCAACGACTGGAACCCCAAACACTCGGTCACCTACGGCTACTACGGCTACAAGTATTACGACCACTACCACCGCCAGGACGCCAAGGATCGCGCCTCAGACGAGCAACACTGATCTGAAAGCTGGTATCTGGTAGCTGGCCGCTGTTGGCTGTTTTTTGTGGCCGGACCCTCCGGTCCGCGCCCTCACAAGAACCGGGGCCAGACACCACTTTTCGCCCTCCAAGCTCCCTGAAGACAACGGACTCGCGCCAGCGAAAAGTGGCTGTCTGTACCCGGTTTTTGTGACCATCCACCCGTGCCACGGGCAGCTATCGCGCGCCGCAGCAGGTTGTTGGTGAGAAATGCGGGCTGGTCCGCACCGGACCTCCAGGTCCGGCTCGTCTGCTAGCTGTTAGCTGGTAGCTGGAAGCTGGTAGCTGTTTTTTGTAGCGCACGCTCTCAGCGTGCCGCGTCGGCACTCGTGCCGACGTTCGGCTGGAAGCTGATAGCTGGAAGCTGGCAGCTTCCCCCTCAGAGCAACCCCTGCACCGCCGCCGTGACGATCCCCGCCACCACCCCGTAGCCCGTCGAGTTCAGGTGCACCCCATCGCCCGACCAATACGTCAGATCGCTTGGGTTCTGAAGCCTGGAATCTGCCCCCACGTCCGCCAGGGCGTCCGCAAACGTAGCCCAGTTCGCCACCAGTTGCGCGTTCCACCAGGCGCGGTTGTCTGGGTTCACTCCGCCGCCCGGAAGAATTGTAAGCACAACCACGTTCCAGCCGACCGCCTGGCGGGCCTGGCAGTAGGTGATGAAGTTGGCGTAGGCTTCTTCTTTGGTTTTCCCGCCGACGTAGGTGTCGTTGCGGATCTCCCAAGCCACCAGGATGTTGCGCGTGTAGGCGGCGTTGTAGAGCGGGTCCAGTTTCGTTGGTGCGTCCGCGATCATCTGCGTGGTGGTGTGGCTCCCGATCCCCGTGTTGTAGCCCACTACGTCCCGAGGCATCGCCTCCAGCACCTGGTTGGGGTAGTTGCGCCCGTAGCTTGCGCCCGAGCCGGCAGTCAGCGAGTTGCCGTCGAAGCTCACTTGCCGGGTGAACGGTCCGTGCCGCAGGTTGTACTTCGCGTTCAGGTAGGTCCTCACCTGGTCCCGAGCGGCCGCATCCAGCGCTTGGTAGACCAGCAGTTCCGCACATGCCCCCTCGAACCCGTAATCCCCCCCACTGGGGTTGAACTTTACGCCCTGCCACGAAGTCGAGCCACCGCTACCTGATGTGACCTCATCCATATCGCCCAGATGCAATGTTCTCGAACTCGGTCCTCCGGTCCCTCCCAGGAGTACGTATCCAGATTGATGAGGAGCGATTGCATCATTAACTCCGATGAATTCCAGCTTTTCGGGAGGCCACGCCCCGCCGCCGCCCAGATCCCGCCACAGCAACCAAGGCCAACCAGATGTATCGCCAAACAGGAGCCTGTCATCGTTGGAGTCCACGACCGAGCGCGCCCCGACCATGAACACGCTAAAATTGTTGGCGACAACGGTAGGCCCGCTGGCATTAGCCAGGGAGAAGCCAGCACCGCCAAAGCCGGCCGCCTTCTTCCCGTTGATAGCCCCGGCGGCCACCACTGGCCGATTCCCGGGCGTTGCTTGAGTCAGGTCCCAACCATTCCCGCTCGAATCGGGCCAGACCGCGATGCCGTCGCCATCCGCGCCGGCCAGCGACTCCGGCAGGTAAGCCGCCACCAGCAGGTCCGGGTTCGGCGGGCCGGGCGTGCCGCGCCGGATGTGGCGGACCGTCTTGAACGCGCCTGTCTTCGCGATCATCGCCGCTCTCACACCGCCGGGGTCACGTACAGAGACCCGTCCGCCGCGTCGCGGATGACCGCAACTTTGTCGGCGGCGTCACAGCCGAAATACTCCGCCGCGTTGGCCGGCAGAAGGAGCGCCGTTGCGTCGGCCGTCGGATTGGCTCCAAAAGCGATATGGCAGTCCGTCGTTGACACCAGCCGGACCACGTTGCCTCCCACTGCCGCGGTCGCCGTCGAGCTGGCGCCCACCGCTATCTTCTGTGTCGCCCCCGGCCGGATCACCGGCAGCGCTCCCAATTGGTACAGCCTCGTCAAATAGTTCAGCATGGTGAAAAACCCAGGATTAGCCCTCGGGCCGCCTTTTGCTGGCGACCGCCCTTCCGGCCCGAGCATAGCCGCCCCGCCTCGCCGCAGCTCCTGCACCGCCCGCGTAATCTCATGAAGCCAAAGAGAAAAGAAATTCATTCCCCGCGGGATTTCGCCCTCGCCGACTACCCCGGCTCTGCCCCGTTCCAGACGGCTAGGGACCTCGTGGAGGTCGTAATCCTATGCGGAGACAAGCTGCATACTTCGTCAATCGTCTAAAGGGCCGCCGCGTCGTTTTTGCGAGGATCTTTAGAGAGAACCGTTGGGGCGGCTCTGAGTCGGTTTCGGGACGTGGTTCGGACCTGCAAAACACGGAGGTCCTACGGCAGGCCCTTGGCGGTCTTGTGCGCCGTTTATCTGTGCAGTCTCTCCTCGACATTCCTTGCGGGGACTGTAACTGGATCATGCACACACAGGTGCCGGATTCCCTCAGCTACCTCGGAGCGGATATCGTACCCGAACTTATCTCCAGCAATATCGCCAGGTGGAACCGGCCGAACGTTTCGTTCCAGGTGATCGACCTCGTTTCATCCAGGCTGCCCCGTGCGGATCTAGTCTTAGTACGCGACTGCTTGGTTCATCTCATGCTTGCGGACGGCTTGCGGGCACTCCGGAACATCTGTACCAGCGGCTCCCGGTATTTGCTGACGACCACCTATCCGAACACCGCTTCAAATCCGGATGTCCCGACGGGTTGGTGGCGGCCGCTCAATCTCGAACGTCCTCCCTTCTCTCTCCCGCACCCGGTCCTCCTGCTCAACGAACAGTACACCGGGGACGAAGGGCGTTATGCCGACAAAAGCCTGGGTCTCTGGCATATCTCGGATCTCTGCCGGGCTTTGCGCTGTCTTCCCCCCACTCCATGACTACCGCCGACGCAGCCATCATCGACGCGCATCGCCTGAGCCGGGACCGCGCCGCCGCCTTGACGGGCCGAACGGCTATCGCTGGCAGGATCGTGGGTGTCGCTCTTCGCCTGGTTACCGTGCCGCTCTGCCTTCGAGCGCTCGGCCCCGAGCGCTATGGCGCCTGGATCGCCGTAAGCTCGCTCCTGAGCTGGCTGGCGCTGTTTGATTTCGGCGTCGGTTATGCGCTCGTCAATCCGCTCAGCGATGCTTACGCTCGGGGAGACCGGCGCCGCATGCGGGAACTGGTGGCCTCGTCGATAGCCATCTGCGGCCTCATCGCCTTACTGGCCGCCGCCTCCGTGGTTCTCATCGTGTTCCGCCTCGATGTCGGGGCCGTCCTCGGCGTCGGCCGCAACCTGACCCTGTCGGCCGAGCTTCGGGTGATAGCTCTGGCGGCAGGCGCCCTTTCGGCCTGCTCGTTCCTGTTTAACTACTTGCCGCCGCTGTGCCTTGGTCTGCAAGCCGGGTATCTCGGGAACCTGAACTCAATCGCTGGCGCTGTCTTGAGCGCGGGCCTGACCATCCTCGCTGCCGTGGCTCGGCCGTCGATCCTGGCCTTCGTTCTGGCGGCCGCTCTCCCCGCGCTCCTCCTCAACCTGCTGTTGTCCACGTACCTGTTCGTGATGCGCGACCCGGACCTCCGCCCGCGTCCAGGCTCGGTCCGGATGGGCGCACTGAAATCGCTCACCGGTTTTGCGGTCCCGCTGCTCATCATCCAGGCCACCACCCTGGTCGTGCTCCAGGCGGCCAATGTCCTCATCGCCAACCGCTTCGGCCCCGCCGCGGTTCCCCGCTACTCGGTTCCCTTCGCGCTGTTCAGCACCGGCTCATCGCTCTGCTACGCCTTGGTGTCCGCATACTGGCCGGCCTACGCGGAATCGATTGCCCGCGGCGATGTTGTCTGGATCCGCCAGGCCGTCTCCCGCACTCTCACACATACACTCCCCTTCATGGCTGTCGCCTGCATCGGTGCTGCGCTGTTCGGTCGTCCCGTTGTACGTCTCTGGGCCGGCGAGGCGGCCGTGCCCGGTGAACTGCTAATGGTCTCTATGGCGGCCTACTTCTTTCTGGTCGTTCTGTCGATGAACTACAGCACACTGCTCATGGGCATCGGCGCGCTTCGCGCGCAGGCCGCTTTGTCCGTAGTCGTCGCTGTGACCCATCTCGCGGGCTTCTTCGCGCTGGCGCCCATGCTGGGTATGGCGTCCATCCCGATCGCCGGCGGCGCTGGTGTGCTCTTTAACGCGCTCGCCGCGCGCGCCATCGTCTATCGCCGCATCCTCCAGATGCGGACTTCCTCCGCGCCGGTGGCTCCGTGATGACCCCTCGCCCATCGGTCGTCATCTCCACCTATCAGGCGGAGCAGTACATCCAGACCGCTACCCGGTTGAGTAGACGATGAGCGGCGGCGAGCTCATCCTGCTCTACTTGAAACGACGGCTGAATTAGCCAGGTGTTTACATGCTCACATCGAGTGCACGGATTCAGATTGATGCGCCCACAAGGATGTACCTGGATCTACTGAAGCAGTGTCTCACAAGACAGGTATTCCCTGAAGTCTACCGTCGCATCGAGCTGTCGCGCGAGCGCAACAAGAGCTATTTTAAGCGTCTTCCAATCTTGCGCCTGAACCGATTCTTGGCTCGGCTTGATATCGAGTTAGTCAAGAAGATCAAACACGACGCAAGTAGCCGTGCTGTCGGTTCCGATCAATGGCCCGCCGATGCTGAAACAATGATAGGGCTGTGCCGGCTTGACAGCTTGGAGTATTGTGCAATTGACGTGCTACGTCGCCACGTCCCTGGTGATTTTGTCGAAGCCGGTGTCTGGAGAGGCGGTGCTGCAATCCTGATGAAAGCGGTACTGAAGGTCTTTGGAGAAAATGATCGAGTGGTCTGGGCCGCCGATTCCTTTCAGGGCTTGCCTAAGCCGAATCCGGAGCGGTACCCGGCGGATGAGGGTGACAAGCACTGGAAGTTCGCCGAACTCAGTGTCCCCATGGAAAAAGTAAAGGCCAACTTCTCAAGGTATGGCCTACTGGATGACCGCGTCCGCTTTGTGCAAGGCTGGTTCAAAGACACCATGCCGTCATTCCCCGCCCAGGAAATCGCGCTGCTGAGAGTGGACGGCGACCTTTACGAATCGACGATCCAAGTACTGGAACACCTCTACCCGAGAGTTGCCGCTGGGGGTTATTGCGTGGTAGACGACTATGCCTTACCCATGTGCAAACAGGCCGTTGACGATTTTCGGCGAGACAACCACATCCGCTCGCCTCTAGTCAAGATCGACTGGACCGGCGTGTACTGGCAGAAGACGGGTTGACCCCGACGCACGCCTTATGCCCCGACGCGGCCACCAGCGGTGCCTGTGAGCTCGCCCACCATCCGAGTCGAAGATGTTGACCAATGTCCGCTCGGCTGCGCGGCTATGGCCAGCCCGGTTTATGTGTCACTGACGGATCGCCTTTTCGACGTACCCGGGCAGTGGGCACTCTGGCGTTGCTACGCCTGCCAGTCGCTCTGGCTCAACCCGCGTCCGGTTCCCGCGGAGCTCCCGAGGCTCTATGCCAGATACCCCACGCACACCATCCCGTCGGACAATGCCGGTCCCGTACCCCTTCATCGCCGCCTGCGCACTTGGCTCACCCCTTTAGGCACTCTTCTTCTTCCATGGATTCGCCGCGAGCGCCTCGATTTCCAGTACCGCTTTCTGCGCGGCGTGCGGGCTGGAACTATTCTTGACGTCGGCTGCGGCAATGGGGCTTGGTTGGCGAGCATGGCGAAGCTGGGCTGGCGTTGCGTCGGCATCGAACCGGATCCCCAAGCTGCCGCTGTGGCGTCCGCCAGCGGATTTGACGTGTACTTAGAGACGTTGGAGAGCACTGATTTGGGCTCTGCCGCCTTCGACGCCATCACCTTGTGCCATGTGATTGAGCACCTCCCCGATCCGGGTTCCGCGCTGCGCCGCTGCTACGCCCTCCTCAGGCCGGGAGGAAGACTCGTTGTGATCACTCCCTCTGTCGCCAGCCTCGGCCACCTTCTTTTCGGCCACGCCTGGCGTGGGCTGGAGCCGCCGCGGCACTTTGTCCTCTTCCATCCCCGCGCGCTCGCCTCCATTGTCTCCTCGGCTGGTTTCACGGACCTGTGCCTCCGCACCTCCGCTCGCAGCTCCATCTCTTGGTTCCAGGCCAGTAACGCAATCCAAGCTATGAATGGCCAACGCTGCTTTTCGCCCTTCGCGGCCAAGCTCGCTTCAAGGCTCTTTTGTGCGCTTGAGCACGTGGCAAATGCCGCCTCCGGATCCGTCGGTGAGGAAATAGCACTAATTGCCACCCGCGCATAATGGGCCCGATCGATATTTCAAACCACTATCTCTTTGGCGGCGATTGCTGTTCCGTGGCTCGAAGTGCCCATCCGCACCCAGCCGGGAGTGACCACAACCTTGCGTGATTTGACTGTTGTCATTGCAACCTACAACTCAAGTGCATTCATACGAGACACCATCGCCAGCGCGCTCGCGTGCGCGCCTGCTACCGTCATCATCGCTGATGACGCAAGTGCCGATGACACCCTATCGGTTGTCAGATCGAGCTTCACCTCGCCTGCTCCGAACCTCATACTTCTCACCGCCCCCAAAAACATCGGGCTCACGCGAAACTGGAACCGCGCCATTCAACAGGTTGATACTGCGTACTGCCTGAAGCTGGATCACGACGATCTGGCTCTTCCCGCATACGTCAGGGAAGCCATCCAGTTCATGCGCACCAGCGAGGATGTCGCCATCATCGCCGGCAGGGCCGGCGACATACCCGATGGCGTTGCGCTTGACTCGTTGCTCGATCGGACACCCGAACCGGGGTGCATCACAAGACTCGCGGGAACCGCAGCCTGTCGCATGGTGCTCGACTGGGCCCCGTATCCCTGCTCGTCGTCGACGATTTACCGAACTGCCGCCTGGCGTGAGGTGGGAGGCTTTGACACCAGGCTCAGCTACTGTAATGATCGAGAGATCTGGTTTCGCCTCGCTGCGCGCCGCCCCATTGCCTTCTGCAACGATGTCGGCGCGCTGGTCCGCATCCATGAATCCAACTACACAAAAGAGATACTCGCCAGCGAGCGCGTGCCGTATGAATGTGAGCACATGTTCAGAAGTGCGTATACGATATGGCGCGGCACTGGCGTCGACAGAGCCTTCGCCGGGAAGTTCAGAGCGGTAGCGAAGAACTACATCGGCTCCGCCCTTCGCGTCGCTGCCGCCCGGCCGATCGAGGTTCCCGCGAGGTTGTACGCCGCCTGCAGGACTATGGCGCAGAGCATCGTGGTCGAGGCTCTCGCCAGATTCCAGAGTTAGCAAGTACTCCCATGCGCGCTGTTGCGATCTGCCTGCCCCTGCTGGGCGGCATCTACTCCGTCTTTCTCACCATGCGCCGCGGTCTCGCGCCTCACGGTGTCCAGGTGACCTGGCTGGCCGCTGGAAAGACCGCCGATGATGTCGTTCGTAGCGCGGGAACACCGGAAGACGCTGCCTCGGGGCGGGTGATTGCGCCCGAAGCTACAGGGGAGCTGGAGCTAGCAAACGCATACGTCGAGCACCTCGTCGCCCGCGCTGACGTCGTAGTGATCAACCTGCTCGGGGGCACAGTGGAGCCCAATCTCGCTCGCTACCTCCCCCCGCACATCTTCCGCGTCCTGATCGTTCACACCACGACTCTTGCCACTTATCGTGCCGCCCGCGCCATCCGCGACTGGGTGCACGTTACCGTCGGAGTCGCTCCCCGCATCGTCCGCGACCTGGTTGAGGAGTGGGGCTTCGATCCCGCCTGCACGCGTCTGATTCCTAACGCCATCCCCGCGGCCGGGTTCCCTGCGCTGCCGAAGTCTCCGAACCTCGATCGGCCCCTGCGAATTCTCAGTCACGGACGTATGGACCATAGCTCGAAAGGTGTCCGCTGGATCCCCGAGATTCTGGACCGCACCCGCAAGGCTGGCGTCCGATTCACTGCCACCATCAGTGGCGATGGGCCTGACGCTCCGGCGCTCAGGCGCGAGATTGCCCGCCGGCATTTGGCCGATGCGGTCCGGTTCACCGGCTGGACTCCAAGGGAGCAGGTCCCCGGCCTGATGGCTTCCCAGGACGTCTTCCTTTTCCCCTCGATTTACGAGGGCTTTGGCATCACGCTTGCCGAGGCGATGGCCGCCGGCTGCGTTCCCGTGGCCTCGCGTATTCACGGGGTCACGGACTGGCTGGTTGACCACGGGCGCTCCGGCCTTTTGTTCCCCATCGGGGATACCCGAGCCGCCACCATGCACCTGCTGCAACTGGATCGTGATCGCGGGATGCTCACTCAACTGGCAGCACAGGCCCGCGCCGCCGCCCTCGCTCGCTTCACCGAGGACGCTCAGGGCACCGCTTACCGCCAGCTTTTCCGCGAGGTTATCGCTTCGCCCCGGCCCATTGCCGCTCCGCTCTCGCTATCGGAATGGAGCCTCCCGCGCGGCCTCCGCCCCGCCTGGTGGCATCGCTTGCCGGAGCCAGTAAAGGACGCACTGAGGATGGCTCGTGAGCGCACCCACGCTGCTCGCGCCTAAAAGCCCCCAGTGTGCTGATAGGAACACATGCTCGCAAGTTGCCATCCGGCCGCAAGTTCGACTGCGAGGTCTGGCCATCTGCGCCCACTAGATAGTAGGCGGTGGATACGCCTCAGGCATGACATCTTCCGCACTCTGGTCTCTGCTTCTGCCCGCGCGGTGCACCCTCCGTGCGTACCGTCGGTTGAGGACTGCCATCCTGCGGTGCTGGTTCAAGCTCAT
>JBEKLW010000329.1:0-4002 GCA_050008815.1 Bryobacteraceae bacterium | reverse complement strand
TGAGACTATTTTATCGTTGACAGGGTTTTGGAAAATGAAGTATGATTCAGAGTTGATTATTCACTATGGCAGATCACAACAGATCGCGTTCTGGCATCTCAGACGCTGGGGCCATGGGTATGTTGGGGATTAGCCGCGCGACTTTCTACCGCCTTTTGAAGGCCGGGGTGCTCCCGTCTCCCACCGGCCGCATCGGCAAACGTCGGCGGGTTTGGACGTCGGCCGAGATCGTACTTGCCCAGGAGCAATTGCAGGCACAAAAGGAACGCACATGATCCGTATCGTCGTAGCGAATCAACGAGGGGGCGTCGCAAAGACCACGACCGCTCTGGTTCTGGCCCGCATCTACGCCGATCAAGGCAAGAAGGTGCTGCTGATCGACACGGACTCGCAGGGGTCTATCGGCACGATTATCTCCCTCCGAGCGAAGTACCATCTCTCCGACTTCCTGGTGGGCCGCATCGCGCTCGAGGAGTGCCTCGTGGCAGCGCATCCGAACATCGATGTGCTCCCGGGCAACCGCCACACGTCCCGGGCCGAAGACCTGATCACGGCGCAGGGCTTCCGCGAGTTCGTGTTCGAGCAGATGTTCAGCCCCTACGAACACAACTATGACGTGATCCTGATCGACGTGGCGCCGTCGATCACGCTGTTCCAGACCTGCGCCATGGTATACACGCGCCGGGTCCTGATTCCGGTCGCCATGGAGATCCTCAGTGTCCAGGGCGCCATGGCCAGCCTGGAATCGGCGCGGACCTTGAACACGATGTTCTGCAACGGCTACCACATGCCCGTCGAGACCATCGGCATGCTGCCGGTGATGGTGGACCGCCGCCTGGCCATGACGGGCATCATCCTCGATACGCTGGAACAGATCTCCGAGAAGACCGGCGTGCCGCAACTGTCGCCCATACGGACCGACACCTCAGTGGTCAAGGCAAACAAGGAACGGCGGTTTCTGGCGGACTTCGACCCGAAATCGAAAGCCTTGGAGGACTACCAGGTGGTGGCCGACGAAGTCCTGAGCATAATGAGACAACTGGATGGCATCCCCGAAGCGCAGCGCCAATCGGCCTAAGTTCGATCGCAAGCCGATCGATCTCGATGACCTCACGAACGCGTCCTCGTTCTCGGGGATACGCGACGTCATAGAGAGCCACTTTGGAAAGCCCGAGACGTCCGAGTCCGGGACGCAGCCGCCGGGTCCCAAAGCCGTACCGGCTTCCGGCCCTGCGGCCCCCAGCGTCTTCGAGACGGACCCCACCCGGCTTGAATACGTCTGGGAACCCGAAGAGGCGCCCATCTCGGTGCGGCTGGGTGCGGAGCTGATCGAGCGCCTGGAGAAGGAAAGCCTCGCGATTTTCCGCGCTATCACGAATCGCGGTTCGGAGATCGGCGGTCTGCTGCTGGGACATGTTCTGCCGGCCGGGCCGCTGACCGTGGTGGTCGAGGACTACGAGCCTGTCGCCTGCGCTTACAGCCTGGGCCCGACTTTCATGCTCTCGGGCGAAGAACAGCAGCGGATGAGAGAGACCATCACCCGGCGGAGGGCGGCGGGCGATCTGGCGGTGGTGGGCTTCTTCCGCAGCAACACGCGTCCCGCGCTGGTCATGACGGAAGAAGACTCGGTCCTGTTTGAGCGGCTGTTCCCGGAAGAACACAACATCTTCCTGATGGCAAAGCCGTACTCCCGGAAGCCCTGCCAAGGGGCGATTTTCGTCCGGGAAGACAGGAAGGTCCGGTGCGAGGCCAGCTATCTGGAGTTCCCATTCTCCAGGGCGGAACTGGAGAAGTCCGGGGCGCTGGAGGCCGCGATCCGAGTGCCGCCTGCCGGCGCCGGCCGGGTCACGCCCATCAGACCCGCCGCGGCCCCGAGCGAGCCCGAGCGACAGAAGCCGGTGGCCCCCGTCAAGCCCGAACCCGAGCGGGTGGCGGCGATCCCGGCCCCCGTCGAAAGCAGGCCCACGCCTGCCAGCACCGTGCGGGCGCCCGAGGCTCCCGAGCGCGCCGTCGAAACCAAGATCGAACCGAAAGTCGAGCCGAGCGTGCCGCCCGTATCCGAGGCGAGGATCGAACCCAAGGTCCAGGCTGGAGCCGGTCTCACCACTCCCCCGATAGGGACGCAACCTGCTGAGAGCACGTCTGAAAGCCGGCGTCCCCCCACCTTTGGGACCGGTTCTGGCATCGCCGCCGGAACCAGGCCCGTGTGGCGGTTCAAACCGGGGCTCGCGAGCTCGATCGGGCAGAAGGTCGAGCCGGCGATCGGACCGCCGGCTCAAGCGGAACCCGAAGCGGCGGCCAAGCCACCGGCTCCACCGGCGGCCGAGGCGGGCAGAGCGCCCGAACAGGTGAAGCCTCCCGCGCCGGTTGTGCCCCCGCAGGTGAGACCTGCCGCGCAGGTCCTGCCCCCGCCGCAGGTGAAACCTACCGTGCCAGTTGTGCCACCGCAGGTGAGACCTGCCGCACAGGTCCTGCCCCAGCAGGCGAAGCCTGCCGCGCAGGTTGTGCCCCCGCAGGCGAAGCCTGCCGCGCCGGTTGTGCCCCCACCGCAGGCGAAACCTCCCGAGCAGGTTGTTCCCGCACAGGTGAAACCTGCCGCGCAGTTTGTGCCACAGCAGGTGAGGCCTGCCGCGCAGGTCCTGCCCCAGCAGGTGAAACCTCCCGCGCAGGTCGTGCCCCCGCCGCAGGCGAAACCTGCCGCCCAGGCCCTGCCCCCGCAGGTGAAACCTCCCGCGCAGGTCGTGCCGCAACAGGTGAAACCTGCCGCACAGGTTCTGCCTCAGCAGGTGAAACCCGCCACGCAGGCTGTGCCCGATTTCCGGTTCGGGGCCGAGGCCGCGGAGCCGGAACACAAAGGCCGCCGGTGGCTGCTGGTGGTAGCTGCGCTAGTGGTGGCCGCATTGGTGCTATTTGTGCTGCTGCGTCCGAGCCGCCAGCCCGGTGCAGTTCCGGCAGCGCCGGCGCCCGCCCGCAACGCCGGCCCTCAATCCGCCAGCCTGGCATTGCGGGTCGAGGGAACGGATTCGGGAGTGATGATCCGCTGGGATGGCTCCGCCCCCGCGATTGCGGCAGCGCGCCACGGAAGGCTTTCCGTTGTGGATGGCGGCATCAAGGCGGAGTTCGACTTGGGTTCCGCCGAACTGAGAGAGGGCGCATACGCGTACAAGCCCCGCGCGGATGATCTCACGATCCGCCTGGAACTGACCGACGCGCCCGCGGGTCAGAACGCCTTCGGCACACTGCGCATCCTGGGAGCCACGCGGATGCGCGGGCCGGCGTCCCGTTAGCGTAGTGCCACGAGCGCTTACGGACGGGTTACGGTCCCATGTGGCCCAGTGTGATGGTGCGATCAGGCGCTGCTTCAGCTCAACTCCTTGCTATAATCACCGTTTCGACCAGGCAAACTATCTCACTCTCAAGGAGCGTTGATGCCCAGAAAGAGCAAGTTCGATCATTCCGTTCTTGAAGCCGCACTCACGGGGCTGGAAGCCCAGCGGCAACGCATAGTCGAGCAACTCGCGCAAGTCCGGCGCATGCTCGGTCAAGCCACTCGCGAGAACGCGCCGGCGGCGGCCGGCCAGGACACGGCCAAACCCAGGCGCCGGCGGATGGGCGCGGCTGCCAGGAAGCGGATCGCCGAAGCCCAGAGGAAGCGGTGGGCCGCGTTTCACAGCCAGCAAGCCTCGGCCAGCGCGCAGAAGGCGGCTGCAAAGAACGCCCCCGAGCCGAAAGCTCCACGCCGGAAGCACAAGATGAGTGCTGCCGGCCGCAAGGCGATCGCAGATGCCGCCAAGAGACGTTGGGCCGAGTTCAGGAAGAAGGCTGAGAAGCCCGCCGCGAAGAAGGCCGCTACGAAGAAAATTGCGGCGAAGGCTCCCGCGCAAGCAGCCAAGAAAGCCGTGAAGAAGGCCGCTGGAAAGAGGCCGCAGCAGGCGGCTGCAAAAGCTCCCGAACAGGCTGTGGCGGCGGAGCCGGCGAAGGACTGAGTCGCTACCCAGCTTT
>JBEKLW010000328.1:0-4006 GCA_050008815.1 Bryobacteraceae bacterium | reverse complement strand
CGCCGGGCCGCGTAGTTCAGCGTGCCGCCGGGCGAACGGTCGCCATCGTAGGTCGGGTCACCATACAACGCGCCCGGAGCAAGGAAGTTCACGTTGGTCCATTGGACCGATTGACCGACCACGACGAACTCGACCAACGAGTCAAATCCGCCCGGCGCGTTCCCCGTGACTTCCACCTTCCGGCTTACCGAAACCACCGCTCCGGTCAGGCTCCAGTGGTCTTGCACATGAAAGACGACGTTGTTGCTGTAGGTTATTTCAGCCCGGGCATCAATTCCGGTTGCGGATTTATCGACGGTTTTGTAACCGGCGGCAAGCTTGCGAATGTCGTCGTCCGCGCGATAGACTTCAATCCTCGCAGGTGCTGGCTGAAAGATGGGCGGTGCCGCGCCGCCGGTGATTGACCCTGATTCGCTCGATCAGCGAATTCGGTTCCCGACCATTAAGTTTTGCACCACTGGTGAATGATCCTGTGTGCGAGTCGTGGGCGGGGGAACTACCTCGGGCGCGTGAAGCCCCCTTCCAAATCGTCCATTCCGTTTCGCGCTCTCTTAGTTTTTCCAACAATCTGGGGAATCTGCTTTTCGCTCGACAGAGAACCCCAATGGCTGTTTAAGATGGGCTTTTGATACCCTGTAGGTGCCGGGTTCAGGAGTCGCCGGCAAGCGACAATCATGTTCAATATCCTGGAGAGGATTTCGATTTGAGGAACACGGGAACGGGCGCCGTAACATGAACCCAATAGCGCAAGCAGCGGAGGACGCCGCGCGCACGGTCGCAGGCGCGAGCGAAGCAAATCTCGCGGAGCAACTCAACGCGGCCGTCGGCCAGTTCCTGGGATGGCCCTACAAGGTCGCTTCCGGACGCGCCGCAGACCGGGACGGCGGCGCAACCGGGCCGTTCGCCTCGATCATCTACGTCTCCCGGCAAGGCGGCGCGGAAGACCTGAACGCAATCCCGACCGACACGGTGGCGGCCGTCATAGACGCATGCGAAACCGCAGATCTCAATATCCTGCGCGCCTCCTACGCCCGCGTCGCGCAGGCCAAGAGGCTGAAGAAGAGCCCGGCGCCCCGCACGGACGGCGTGCCAATCACCACCGTCACCCTGGGCATCATCTTCGCCCTGCGATCCGCAGTGCCCATGGAAGACCTCGCGGAGGAGCTTCAACGGCTCAATGCCCAAACGCCGAGCCGGGAATGGCCGGACATGGTCGTGGTGGCCAACACAGGCACGATCAATTATGCCGGCCAGTTTCCGGGCGAAGGCTTATTGGGCTTGTTCCTTCCGCCGGCGGAGGGGGCGCTCTCCAACTTCACGCCGCCTATGTACGTTGCGATGATCATGACAGCCACGGGCATTCATGCCTTCGGCAAGATGACGGCGCTTCTCGTTGCGCATCTGGCCATCTTCTCTCCGGGTGCGAAGGTTCCCAACTTCAGCCACATCCTGGAAGCTGTGCCGCAAACCGCCGTGATGATCTCTGGGTATCAATACAATCTCCGGGGCGAGATTCTGCCGGTGCCGCGGCAGTTTTACAACGATCGCTATTTTCCGCCACTGCCGATGCGCATCGAAGACCACAAAGGGGAGCTCCTGTCCACGATCGAGTTCCTGCCGTGGCAGGACGGCGGCGTGCTGCTGCTGAAGGGCAAGCTTCCCCTGGACGGCCTGATGGTCTTTCTCGGCGCGGAGGCGCTCAAGAAGGCGGGGGTCGTGCGGCGCCCTCCTGACTTACAGATTTCCTACGTCCTGCCGATCACCGCCGCAGATTTCGGCGAGATGCTCAGCCGGCTCCAGCGGCAATCGAACATGGTGGTTCGCCGCACCGAGCCGAATTGGATCGTCCAAAAACATGCGGACGAAGGATCAACGTCGCCGTTCGTGGCCAGATTGCTCCTGGGGATCATGCGCTTGAGGGACATCATCTACCCCGATCCCGCCAAGCGCGATACCTTTGATAAACCGTACGAGTTCGTCATTTCGGCGCTCATGAATGCCCGCACCACGGCGAAGGAGGCTTCAAGCCTTTGGGACGAACATGCCCGTAAAGTCGCTTCCGGCGAAATCGCGCGGCTGCAAGGGAGGGCGATCCATATCGACGAGAGCATCGACCAGGAGCTCAGAAAGCAGGTCGAGAGCTTTCTGAATGCCGCCGTCCGCGCCCTCAAGCAGGGCATGCAGGATCTTGGCAACGAACTGGGAGTGAACATCGGCTTCATGTTCAAGCAGCAATCCGCCTTCGAGGCGGGCATCGCGGCCCTTCAGGCCCAGGACCCACTGCTGGCGAAATACCTGCGGCAGACCCGCACCTGGTCGGAGCCCCTTGTTGAAAGCCGCCACGCGATCGAACACAAAGGCTGGACGCTGCCGCGCGTGATGTATTCGCAAAAAGTCAGCGGCATCGTGGCCACCGAACCGGAAATCTCCGGCCAGCTTTTAACCACGTTCATCGGCTTCATGCTCGACCGTATGTGCTGTTTCGTCGAGGAATTCACGGCGCACTGCGTGCAAAGACGGATGCTGCCGGAAATCACCATTACGGAACTCCCGATCGCGATAAGATCAGCGGAGCTGCCCGAACGGTTCAGGCTCACCCTTGGGGCCGGAGGCCTGGCTCGGTGGGATATCGCCTATCACGCGTCTCGGTTTGAAGAGACGTAGCGGCAGCCGTCGGCCTTCGCGCGCCTTGCGGGTATCTCGAGCGCTCTCGTCGCGCCTCGCTACGATCGTGGTCAAACATCCTGGCTGGGCCGCTGCCTGCGGGCGGCCGCTTGCCGCTCGCGGAGCCAGTTCTGCCAGTCTTCCAGACCCGCCCCGGTCGTGCAGGAAACCTCGATGATCCCCAAATTCGGGTGAATGTGGCGGGCGTTCCGGCGCGCCGCCTCAGCAGAGAATGGCACGTAGGGCAGCAGGTCGATCTTGTTGAGAATCATCAATTCGGCCTTGTGGAAGATGCCCGGGTACTTGAGCGGCTTGTCATCGCCCTCGGTCACGCTGAGGATCACGATCTTGGCGTCCTCGCCCAGGTCGTAGCTGGTCGGGCAGACCAGGTTGCCCACGTTCTCGATGAACAGCAGATCCAGCTCGTCGAGGCTCCAGCCTTCGAGCGCACGCTCGACCATGGCCGCGTCCAGATGGCAGGCGCCGGCGGTGGCGATCTGCCGCACCGGGAAGCCGTACTTGGCCAGCCGCACGGCGTCGTTGTCGGTCTGGATATCTCCGGTGAGCGTGGCCACGCGGGTTCGAGGCGCCAAACCGGCTAGCGTGCGCTCGAGCAGGGCCGTCTTGCCGGCGCCCGGCGAGCTGATGAAGTTCAGCGCCAGCAGGCCGCGCCGGTGGAATTCCTCGCGCAGGTTGGTGGCAATGCGGTCGTTCTCCCGCAGCACCTTGCGCTCCAGCGGAACGCGCTCCATCACTCCTCCAGTTCCAGCCAGGTGATGTCGAGTTCATCCCCTGCTGCGCCCTCGATGGCCAGCCTGGCGGAAGCGAGATCGGTATCCTGGACGAGCGCTTGGAAGCAGAAGCTGAGCGAGTCGCGGTCCACGCCCGCCAGCGCGCCAATCCGCAGGCCCACCTGGACGACGCGCGCGCCCGGGCGCTTGGCCGCCTCGGCCCGCACCGCCTCAATCACCGAGCTGGCGATGCCCATCTCGTGCATGCCCCGACAATTTGAGGATAACGCGCCGGGCAAAAACCGGGGCCAGACCACCACTTTTCGCCTGGGCGAGTCCGTTGTCTTCAGCGGGTTCGGAGCGCGAAAAGTGGCTGTCTGTACCCGGTTTTTGTGAGGGCTTATGCTGGCCACGTGGGAAAACGGGTACAGGCAGCTTTGTCCACTCGCTGCGCTCGGGACAGAGTAGCCTGGCCCCGTTTTCGGCACGGGGTGCGGGTGACGCAGGCGCGGCCTGGTAGGGCGGGACTCCAGTCCCGCGGCTCGGCCTCCAGGCCGAGCCTGGCTTGGCGGGACGTGGCCGTCCCGCGCGGGCGTGGCCGCCCGCCCTAC
>JBEKLW010000327.1:0-4010 GCA_050008815.1 Bryobacteraceae bacterium | reverse complement strand
CCGCCGGCGGCTGCGGCACGCGCCGGAGCCGGAGCATCAAGTTGGCTAGGAGCGGGGCGGTGGCGGCGATCGTGGGAGGCAGCTCGCTGCTGGGGCGCGAAGTCCGGGACCTGCTGAGCGGGACCGCGATCGAGACCCGCCTGATCGGCGCCGACGACCTCGAGGCGGGCACGCTGACCGAAGAGCGCGGCGAGGCCACGGTGATGACGCACCTGGACGAGGAGAACCTGGCGGGCTCGCGCACGGTGTTGCTGGCGGGCTCGCGCGGCTCGAGCCGGAAAGCGCTGGAGATTGTGGGCCGGCTGCCGCAGCCGCCCGCGCTGATCGACCTGACCTACGTGCTAGAGGAGCGGCCCACGGCGCACTTGCGGGCGCCCATGGTCGAGCCGGCGAACTACGCGCTGCCGCAGGAGAGCGAGCACGTGGTGGCCCACCCGGCGGCGATCGTGCTGGCGCTGTTCCTGCTGCGGCTGCGGGGGATCCGGCCGCCGCGCCGGTCGGTCGCGCAGATCCTCGAGCCGGCCAGCGAGCGCGGCCACAAGGGCCTGGAGGAGCTGCAAAAGCAGACCGCGAACCTGCTGACCTTCCAGAAGCTGCCCAAGCAGGTCTACGACGAACAGGTGAGTTTCAACCTGCTGGCGCGTTACGGCAGCGAGGCGCCGGAGTCGATGGAATCGATCGAGCGGCGGATCGAGCGCCACCTGGCGGCGCTGCTGGAACTGAACGGCGGGTTGGCGATGCCCTCGATCCGGCTGATCCAGGCGCCGGTGTTCCACGGCCACAGTTTGTCGCTGTGGGTGGAGTTCGATGAGAACCCGGGCGTGAAAGCGCTCGAGGCCGGCCTGGCGACGGCGCACATCGATGTGCGCGGCCCGGACCTGGACCCGCCCACGATTGTGGGCATGGCGGGCCAGAGCGGCATCGCGGTGGGCGCGATCGCCGTGGACCGCAACCACCCGCGGGCGGCCTGGTTCTGGGTGGTGGCCGACAACCTCCGCATCATGGCCGAGAACGGGGTGGCGGTGGCGCGCTCGCTGATCGGGCGGCCCAGGACGGCGAGGCCGCAATGAGCTCGAGGACAAGAGGGCGCGTGCCGGTTGCCGCCGTGGCGCTAGCCGCGCGGCTGGGCGGCTCACGCCGCAGAGGCGGCACGTCACGCACGCGGGCGCCTTGGGACAGCGGAGCAGTCTGCCGCCGTTTTTCAATCCGGCGGAGGCCGGGCTTCTATTGGTTTAGGACAGCGGTGTCAGTCACCACCCTGCTGGCCGCGGCACTAGCGGGCGGCTGCGGCTACCGGGTCTCGGGCCATGGCGACCTGCTGCCGAAGCGAATCAAGACCATCGCGGTGCCGGCGTTTACCAATGCCACAACGCGCTACCGGCTGTCCCAGCTCCTGCCGGCGGCCATCACCCGCGAGCTGCTCTCGCGGACGCGCTACGAGGTGGTGGCCGACCCGAACCAGGCCGAGGCGGTGCTGAGCGGCGTGGTGATCAGCTACAACGCGGGCGCGACCACGTTCGATCCGAAGACGGGCCGGGCCAGCGCGGCGCAGGTCTATGTGCACCTGCACATCACGCTGACCGACCGCGCCACCGGCGCGGTGCTGTTTTCGCGGCCGGACCTGGAGGTGCGCGAACGCTACGAGATCTCGACCGATCAGCGCGCCTACTTTGAAGAGAGCGACGCGGCGATGGAGCGGCTGAGCCGCGATGTGGCGCGCACGGTAGTGAGCGCCATCCTGGAGAATTTCTGAGTTGACTCCCCAGCAGTTCTTGACCGGCCTCAAGCAGGGCGAGCCCGCGCCCGTGTACCTGTTCCTCGGCCCCGAGCCGTACCAGCGTGAGTATTGCCGGAGGGCGCTCCTGGAGCGGGTGCTGCCGTCGGCCGAAGAGCGGGAGGCCGGCTTGACGCGGCACGACCTGGAAGAGACGACGCTGGCGGCGGTGCTGGAGGACGCCTGCTCGCTGTCGCTGTTCGCGCCGCGGCGGGCGATCCTGGTGTCGAATGCGGAGGCCGCGCTGCCGCGGGGCCGCGGGGCGGAGGAGCCCGACGACGGCGAGGGCGGGGCGCCCGCCAAGGGCTCAGCAGCGGCGCTGGCCGAGTACGTCCGCAACCCGGTGGCGGGAGTCGTGATCGTCTTCGAAGCGGCGCGGTACGATTTCCAGGGCGAGGACAAGAGGAAGCTCGAGCGCGTCAGGAAGTTCTATTCTGCGGCGCCTGCGGCGGTGGAATTCCCGCAGATGGGAACTCAGCAAGCGCGGCTGTTCGCCGAGAACCTGGCGCGGAAGGCGGGGCTGAAGGTTGGCGCCGCGGAGCTGGACCTGCTGGTGGAGGCACTCGGAGGAGAGGCGGCGCGGATTGCCGCGGAGATCGAGAAGCTCGGCGTCTATGCCGCCGCAGGCCAGCCGGTCAGCGTGGAGGCGATCGCCGCGCTAGTGCCGGAGGCCCGGGGGGCGACGATCTTCTCGCTGGTGGCCGCGCTCGGGCGCAACGACCGCGTGGCCGCGCTGGGCGTGCTCGATACGCTGATCCGCCAGAGCGAGTACTTGCCGCTGGCGCTCAGCTTCCTGGGGACCCAGTTCCGGCTGGCGCTGGCGGCCAAGGAAGCGGGGCTCAAGAGCCCGCAGCAGGTCCAGGCGCACTTCAGCCGGCAGGGGATGCCCATGTGGGGCTCGCGCGCCGAGCAGGTGTTCCAGACCGTCTCGAGCTTCTCCAAGCGGAAGCTGGCCGCGGCGCTGACAACGATCTACTCGGCGGACAAGGCGCTCAGGGAGGCGCGGCCGGACGATCGGGTCGTCATGGAGGAGTTCATCCTGCGATTGACGGCGTGAGCCAGCGGAGGTTCAGGCGGGGCTCAGAATGCTCTTCAGGCGGGCGTCGAGCCGGGACTTGTAGCGTGCGGCGGTGTTCTTCTTCACGATGCCCCACTTGGCTGCCCGGTCGATGAGCGAGAAGGTCTGGGGGAACATGGCCTGGGCGCCGGTGGCGTCCTTGCGGTCCAGCAGCCGCCGGAGCGTGCGGACCTGATGACGGACGCGGGTCCTACGCCTGCGGTTGATGATGGTCCGCCGCTCTTCCTGTCGTGCGCGCTTCAGCGCGGAGAAATGATTCGCCATCTGGTTGGAAATCCGGTGTTGGAATCTCTCAAGTCAGGATAGCGCAGGGCCTTAGCGGTCGTCAAACGGCGGGGCCAGGCGCGCGGGGACCGGCTAGTGGGTATACGTTGTTTCCCGAGCAGCACGCGAGGGTCGCCAAGCGTCGCCATGAGTGGCGACGCGGCACGCTGAGAGCGCGCGCTACGGCGCTGGGCGCGCGGCGCTAACCGCGCGGCGGCGCCGCGGCGCCGAGCAGCACGCGCCGGCCCTGGATGTGGAAGTTGCCCGAGAGCACGATGCGGATGGCCTCGCTGTAAGCCTGGTGCTCCTGCTCGAGGATGCGGGCCGAGAGCGTCTCGGCCGTGTCGCTGTCGAGAACCGGGACGGTGCGCTGGACGATGATCGGCCCGGCATCCAGGAACTCATCGACGAAGTGGACCGTGCAGCCGCTCACCTTCACGCCGTGATCGAGGGCTTGGTGCTGCGCCTCCAGGCCCGGGAACGCCGGCAGCAACCCGGGGTGGATGTTGAGGATCCGAAGCGGGAACTCGCGCACGAAATAGGCGCTGAGCAGACGCATGAAGCCGGCCAGGCACACCAGGTCGACCGCGTGCTTCCTGAGCTCCGCGACCACCAGGCGGTCGAGCTTCTGTTGTTTGATCGCCTCGGTCATCCTCTTCCTCGACTCCGCGTGGCAGGCATAGTCCAACGTCTCCACGCAGGCGACTTCCGAAATGTCATTCGCCTTACGCGAGATGTCCCGCACGCCCGTCGTCAGGCCGATGCTCCCGCCGCAGGTGCATACGAAGACACCCGCTCTCGAAGCTCCTTCCGCCATCGTGTGTCGATGCCACCCGGATGTATTTATCCCCCGCCGATGGCCTCGCTGTAAGCCTGGTGCTCCTGCTCGAGGAT
>JBEKLW010000326.1:0-4011 GCA_050008815.1 Bryobacteraceae bacterium | reverse complement strand
AAAGATGACCGTGCTGAGAGACGTCGTCATCGGAGCGCGCTCAGGCCTCGGGAGTAGGTGCGGGCTCGTGGTCGTCGCGCGTGCGCTCGGCCGGGTAGTCGCCGAGCTTCAGGGACAACTGGCGGCTGGCCCCGTTGGCCTCCAGCCAGCGCTCGTAAGCCTTGACGATGCGCTGCACCAGGGTGTGCCGCACCACGTCGCGATCGTCGAAGTAGACGAAGCTGATTCCCTCCACGCCGCGCAGGACCTCTTCGGCGTGCACCAGGCCGCTGCGCTTGCCCAGCGGCAGGTCGATCTGCGTCACGTCGCCGTTGACCACCATCTTGGAGTTGAAGCCCTGCCGGGTCAGCAGCATCTTCATCTGCTCGGAGGTGCTGTTCTGCGCCTCGTCCACGATGACGAAGCTGTCGTTCAGCGTGCGGCCGCGCATGAAGGCGATGGGCGCCACCTCGATGATGTTGCGCTCCAGCAGCTTCTCGATTTTATCCAGCTCGAGCATGTCGTAGAGCGCGTCGTAGAGCGGGCGGAGATAGGGATCCACCTTCTCTTGCAGCGTCCCGGGCAGGAAGCCCAGCCGCTCGCCCGCCTCCACCGCCGGGCGGGTGAGGATGATCCGGCTGACCCGCTTGGCCAGCAGCGCCGAAACGGCCATGGCCACGGCCAGGTAGGTCTTGCCCGTGCCCGCCGGGCCGATGCCGATCACCAGGTCGTTCCGCTCGATCGCTTCCAGGTACCGCCGCTGGTTGATGGTCTTCGGCACAACGATCTTCTTGCCGAAGTGGCGCTGCCTGCCGCTCAGAACGAGGCTGCGCAGGCTCACCTCCGGGTCCGAGGTCACCACGTGCAGGTAGCTGTTGAGGTCGCCGTTGGTGAACACCTGACCTTCCCGGACCAGCTCGACATACTCGCCTAGGATGGTCTCGGCGCGGGCGACGTCCCGTTCGTCGCCGTCCAGCTCGATGCAGTCGTCAAGAAGCTGGGTGCGGATGTTCAGGCCGTGTTCAAGAAGGCGGATGTTCTCGTCGTTGGTGCCGAACAGGGGTTCGATCCCGCGGCTAATCTGGACGGACACTTTCATCACTTTAGGAAGTCTTTTACCTCCATACTGAATTCGCGTCAAGCGAAATCGGTGAGGACCGAAGAGGGGGCGCTACAAAGAGTGCGATTCGCTCGTCTCGGCGATCCCGCGATCGGGGACGCGGATTGACCATCTGCTGTAATTATACAACGCGCAAGCTACTCGCCACCCGCTGGTGTCCTGCCCTGCTTTGGCAGCCGAGGCGTCGAATATGGTGCAGAAGGACGGCTGGCTACTCGGCAGGGTCCAGGAACTGTAGGCCCTCGGACTCGGCGGCGCTGAGCAATTGGTGATCCGCGCACACGAAGACAGGCTCCTGTGCGCCTGCGGCGGCTTTGAAAACCATGCATCCAGCCAGTTGAATAGCATCGTACGCGCGCAGCGGGTAACGATCCACCAGTGCTGTCGCGGTGTCGAGGACCGAATCGCTTAGAATCTGCCGCATGAACTTCCCTTCCAGATGCCGGTCGAAATGACCGATCACCCGCGTTGCGACAGACTCGTCGATATCGCCGAGGCGCTGCCTCTTGCGAATCGCGGAGTGGAACTCTACCTGCGCCAGGGCCAGCACCGCGAACCGATGATCCGCCGCCCTGCTTGCAAGCCGGAGTAGTTGATCGGTCCCGGGCTCGCGGACGTACAGCTTCACCAGGGCGCTGGTCTCGAGATAGTAGAGCGCCAAAGACTATCGCCTCTCGCGCAGAATGGTTGTGGACAGACTCTCACCGCGGATTGCCACAGGCTCGAAATCCTCGCCGCCCCGCCCCGACGTCCCAAGAATCGCCTGCACTTCCGGGAGCAGCCGGTTCAGCCGGATAGACGTCACCGGGAATTGAGGGGATCTCGGGTTCGGAACCTTACTGGTGAGAATTAGCCTCTTCTCGATTGCACCGCGTAACACGTCCCGCCTGGTCGAGTCGGATTGGGCCCATGCGAAGCCTTCTTCCGGAAGCGCAAAGTCGCGGAACCATTTGAGCGCAACGAAATTGAAGCCAGGCCTCGATTCGGTGCGATCCAGCGCATGGATCAGATCGGACAACGGATCGCGCGCCGGCGAGTTCTCCACCGAGCCGCTGCCAACCTCGGCCGTTGGCGTCTCGGGCGGCCTAGCCTCGGCCATACCGCGATTACCGCTGGAGGAAGCCGCATGGGCGCGTTCAAAGCAAATGCGGATCTCGTCAGATTCCGGGGACCAGTTTACCGCTTCAGCGTCCTTTCTCTTCTTGCGCTGCGGGCCATAAAGGGTCACGCGCGGTCGGAAGCCCTGCGGGATCAGCGGCTGAAGAGCGCCATGGAGAGATCCATACTGAGCGGCACGGAGTTTGTCTATGCCCTGCTCCAGTTGGTGCTGTAACTGCTCTATGGTCATTCTATTCTCGTTCCGAACCGTTTATAATTGCGCATTTCGCTGTTCACAGTTATAGGTATTATATCACGGAACGTGATCATTGTCAAGACCGAATTGCGGGCGCCGCCTGTGCTGTCCGCCCACCCAGACAATCCCCTCCGCTTCCCCGAACAATGACTCCCTGCCGCCGCAAGCTAAGCCGTTTGGTTTCAACAGGCTGTGGCCGTAGTCCGTCTGTAAGCCGGCGCGGCTTCCACTTCGTGGCGCGAGCTTCAGCTTGCAGCATCGGCTTCAGCCGACGTCTGGCGCAACGCTTCCCGGGCAGGTGCCCGCACTCGCCGTGCTCTGCCGGGGGCGCCTCGCGCGGCGGCGCTATTATGGATCTCGAATGCGCCGCTGGGTGGTCCTGCTCTCACTGCCGCTCGCCCTCCTCGCCGAGGAGCGGTGGCTTGAGTTGCGCCAGGGGCCGTTTGAAGTGCTCACCAATGCGGGCGATCGCAGCGGGCGCGAGGTGCTCGCCGAACTCGACCAGCTCCGCTGGCTGCTCGGCGCCGCACTGGGCAAGCCCGATTTGAAGACGACCTGGCCGCTGCGCGTCCTCGTTTTCAAGTCCCCGCAGCAGCTCGCGCCGTTCGCCGCGGCCTCCACCCTCGCGCTGGCGCGCGACGCTTACGTGGCGGCGCTCGCCGCGGGCGCTCCCTACCCGCCCGAGTTCCTCCGCGAATTCGTCCGCATCCTCATCGAGTCCGCCGCCGGGCGCATGCCGCCCGGAATCGAGAGCGGCCTGGAGGACTTCTACTCGACGGCCCAGGTGAGCGCGACCAAGATCACCCTCGGCCAGCCGCCCCCGGCCGCGCGGCGCAACCTGGATTGGGCGCGCATCCACCTGCTGGTGACCAGCCCCGAGTACTCGGGCCGGCTCCGGATATTGCTCTTCAACCTCCAGGCGGGCTCGGACCCTGAACCCTCCTTCCGCAACGCGTTCGGAAAGTCCGCCGCCGAGATCGACCAGCAGGCGGCGGCCTGGCTTGCCGCGGGCAGCTTCACCACGGTGATTGTATCGGGCAAGCCGCTCAACCCCAACCGCGACTATACGCCCCAGATCGTCGAGCCACCGCTGGCGGCGGCTCGACTGGCCGACCTGCGGCTGAGGGCCGGCGCGGATCCCGCCCCGGCCTACCAGGCGCTGCTGGCTGCGGCTCCCGCCGTGGCGCACGAAGGGCTGGGGTTGCTGGCGCTGCGGGCCGGGCGGGAGGAGGAGGCGCGCGCGGAGCTGGCCGCCGCCACCGAGGCCGGAAGCACGAGCGCGCCGGCCTGGCTCGAGTACGCGCGGCTGAACCCTGACAAGGTGAAGGCCGCCGCCGCGCTCCAGAAGGCCGCCGAGCTGAACCCCAACTGGTCGGAGCCCTACGTGCTGCTGGCCGGGATCGAGGCCGACCCCTCCCGAGCGCTCAACTGGCTCAAAACCGCCGCCTCGCTCGAGCCGCGCAACGCCGCGCGCTGGCGGGCGGTGGCCGAGGTCTACCAGCGCCACAACCTGTACCCTCAGGCGGCCAAGGCCTGGGCGGCCGCTGAAGCCGCCTCC
>JBEKLW010000325.1:0-4027 GCA_050008815.1 Bryobacteraceae bacterium | reverse complement strand
TGCACCGCTGGAACAGGGTTCTGAACCTGACCTCGGTTCAGCGTCTGGAAGACGCCGTCGTGCGCCACTATTGCGAGTCGCTCTTTGTCGGCGCTCACCTGCCTGAGCACCCGCTATCCGTGCTGGATGTCGGCTCCGGAGCCGGGTTCCCTGGAATACCAATAGCCGTATTCCGGCCGGAGTGCCGGGTGACGCTGGCGGAGTCGCACCAGCGCAAGGCTGTGTTCCTGCGCGAGGCGACACGCCATCTGGCGAACGTCTTGGTCGCCGCGCGGCGGGCAGACGAGATCGAGCCGGCCTTCGACTGGGTGGTATCGCGCGCGGTGCGCTGGGAGCAGGTGGTCCCGCTTGCCCGGGGGAGCGTCGCACTGCTTCTGGGGCGGGAGGACGCCGCTGCGGCCGTATCTGGCTGTCAGGACTTCGTCTGGCGTGAGCCGATCGCGCTCCCCTGGGGCCAGCGCCGCGTGCTGTTGATGGGCCAGCGGCGGGCCTGATGCCCGTTCCACGTGGAACATCCCCCCGGCCGGTTCCACGTGGAACCTCGCTGGCGTGATAGTATGTAGCTCTTCGCGCTAGGAGCCTCTATCGTGGGACGAGTAATCGCAATCGCCAATCAGAAGGGCGGCGTCGGCAAGACCACTACAGCCATCAACCTTGGAGCTTCCCTCGCCGCCAACGACTTGCGCGTCCTGGTGGTCGACGCCGACCCGCAGGGCAACTCAACTACCGGCCTGGGCATTGAGAAGCACACGGGAAGCCCGACGCTCTACGATGTCCTGCTGGCGGACAGCAAGCTGGCTGACGCCATCCTGCCGACGGGCTGCGAGGGCCTGGACATCGTGCCCGCGGACAAGAATCTGGTCGGCGCAAACATCGAGTTGGTCGACCTGGAGGACCGCGAGTTCCGCCTGCGAATCAAGCTCTCCAGCGTGCGGGATTCCTACCGCTACACGCTGATCGACTGCCCGCCCGCGCTCGACCTGTTGACGGTCAATGCCCTCCTGGCGGCCGACTCGGTCCTCATCCCCATCCAGTGCGAGTTCTTCGCGCTGGAAGGCGTCTCGGAACTCATGGACACGATCGACCGCATACGGGAGACGTTCGACCATCCGCTTAGGGTGGAAGGGGTGCTGTTGACCATGTTCGATGAGCGCACCAACCTCACCCGTCAGGTGGCGGCGGATTTGCGGGAGTTCTTCGGCGACGAGGTCTTTCGAACCGTCATCCCCAGAAGCGTGCGGCTGGCGGAAGCGCCCAGCTATGGCCAGCCGATCCTGCTCTACGATGTGCGCTCTCGCGGCGCTGAGAGCTACATCAGGCTGGCAAAGGAGATACTCGCGAATGAGCAAAGGTTCAGAGCACCCGCGCAGAGCCCTCGGTAAGGGCCTGAGCGCACTCATCTCGAACCGCGCGGCGTCGAAGTCCGAGCAACCCGCGCCAGCCGCGCCGCCCGACAGGCCCGAGGGCATGATCCGCGTTGCGGTTGAGCTGATCGACCCGAACCCACTTCAACCCCGGACGGTGTTTCAGCCCGAGCGCCTGCGGGAGCTGGCCGATTCCATCCAGGTACACGGTATGATTCAGCCACTGGTGGTCCGGCCCCACGGGGAGCGGTATCAACTGGTCGCCGGTGAGCGCCGCTGGCGGGCCGCCCGCATCGCGGGGCTGGCTGAGGTCCCGGCCATCGTGCAGGCGGTTCCTGACGACCGGCTGCTGGAGATCACGCTAGTCGAGAACATCCAGCGCGAGGACCTCAACCCGCTGGAGGTCGCGCACGCCTTCGACCGGCTCGCCAGGGAGCTCAAACTCAGCCACGAGGAGATCGCCCGGCGAACCGGCAAGGATCGCACCACCATCACCAACATGCTGCGGCTCCTGAAGTTGCCGCCCGACATCCAGCAGCTCGTCGCCGAGCGTCGCCTCTCCATGGGCCACGCCCGATCCATACTGGGCTTGCCCACCGAAGAACTCCAAAGACAGGTTGCCGAGAAGGCCACGGCGCAGGGCCTTTCCGTGCGGCAGGTGGAGCGCCTCGTCCAGAGGATGACCAGCAGCCGCGAGCCCAAGCCGGGGGACGAGGTTCTCGATCCCAATGTGAAGGCCGCGATCTCCGAGATGGAGCGCATCCTCGGGACGAAGGTGCGGATCCTAGGGAAGCCGGATCAGCGCGGGCGGATCGAGATCGAGTACTACTCGGGTGACGATTTACAGAGGATCTACACCCTCATCGTGCGGGAGTAGCGAGGTTCTGAACCCTGGTGCCGGCGGCTGGACTCGAACCAGCGACCTTGGGATTATGAGACCCACGCTCTAACCACCTGAGCTACACCGGCTTTCCTGGTTGGATACCTTCAGCGTAGGTAGTTTACCGGCACTTTGTCAATCGTCGCCCCAGTTTGGGCAGCCAGGTTAACTAACATTAACAAACGTTAATGTTTCATTGACAGCACCAAGGATTAGGTGCATAGTTGAGCTGGAAGCTGGGCCGTAAGGTCTGGCTTTCGGCTTCCGCAAGTGGAAGCCAGGCGGTCTGTCGCATAGCGGCAGGCCAAAACACATGGGAGGAAGTCCGTATAGAACGTCCACATGGCGGGCGGCTACCTACTTCCTGGCTGACTGGCCGTGAGCCTTAAGCGCCGGCTGGACCTGAACGTTCCAGCGCGCTGCGGTACATTGCACCGCCGGAAGGCAGCAAACGGCCAGGCGCCGTGAGCGGAGGCCGCGCTCATGAAGCGCGGCGGCCGAGATCGCGCCAGCGGGGAGTCGGCGGTCGCCCTTCTCATTTCCGCTCGCGAAGTTCGCGGCGTCCGATTGACACTCCCGCAAACCCTCCGGTAGATTCGACATAGGTAACGGCGCCGTGTGGTTCTGCTGGAGCCCGCAAGGGCCCATCCGGCCGCGTGGCCGCGCCGAAGCGAGCGCTTCAGTGAACGCCATCGAGTTCGAGGCTGTCTCGAAAGCCTTCCCCGTCTACGACTCCCCTGGAGACCGCCTGAAGGAGCTGTTGGTGTGGCAGTGGAAGAGCTTCCACCGCCAGTTCTGGGCTCTGCGCGAGGTCAGCTTCGCCGTCCGCCGGGGCGAGACGCTCTCCATCATTGGCGAGAACGGGGCCGGAAAGAGCACGCTGCTCGAATTGGTTGCGGGCATTCTGCGGCCGACGGCAGGCACCGCCGCGGTCACCGGGCGAGTCTCGGCGCTCCTGGAGCTCGGCTCCGGGTTCGACCCCGAGTACACGGGCCGGGAGAACGTGTATGTGAACGCCGCGGTGCTCGGGTTCACGCGCCGCCAAACGGAGGACAAACTCCCTCAAATTGAAGAGTTTGCCGACATCGGCGAGTTCCTGGACCGGCCCGTGAAGACCTATTCGAGCGGCATGGTGGTCCGGCTGGGGTTCGCCGTGGCCATCCATGCCGAACCGGAGATCCTGCTCGTCGACGAGGCGCTGGCGGTCGGCGACACGGGTTTCCGGCAGCGCTGTTTGCGAAAGGTGCATGAACTCCGCTCCCGGGGGGTGACCATCCTGCTGGTCTCGCACTCCATGGCGGACGTGCAGGCGGTCGGAGACCGCGCGCTGTGGCTGGACGCCGGGCGCGTGCGGCAGCTCGGGGAGACCGAATCCGTGGTGGCGAACTACCTGGACGCTATGGCCCGGAAGGACGCAGCCTACCTGGGGACCCGCGGACTGCCGCCCGGCGAGGAAGGGCGGCGCCCCGGCGCGCCACAGCTAGTCGAAGGCGTGCCGAACATCGACCACAGGAGCGGCGACGGGGGCGCGGAGATCATCGGCATCGCCGTGCTCGATCCCAGCGGCAGGCCGTTGCGCCTGATCGAGCCGGGCTCGCGCATCACGGTTCGGATCAGCGCGCGCGCCCGGCGCGACTTGCGCCGGCCGGTCATCGGCTTCCTCCTGCGGAACCACCTCGGCATCGACTTCGCCGGGACCAACAGCGCCCGCGAACGGCTGGAGCTGCCTCCGCTGGCGGCCGGCGACGTCCAGACGGTTGACTTCCACCTGGAGCTGCCGGAG
>JBEKLW010000324.1:0-4030 GCA_050008815.1 Bryobacteraceae bacterium | reverse complement strand
AGCGCCGCCCGGCGCGCACCGCCGTGTCTTCCTTGGTAGTGGCGATCCGGTCGTACTCCTCGTTCTCTTCGAAGAAGTCCGTAACGTAAAGAAAGGCATCCCGCTCCAGGCCGATATCGACGAACGCCGATTGCATGCCCGGGAGCACGCGCGTCACTCGCCCCTTACGGATGCTGCCGGCCAGCATGTACTCGTTGGACCGCTGAAAGAAGACTTCCACCAACTGGTCGTCTTCTAGGACCGCCACTTTAGTCTCGTGGCGGGTGGAGGAAATCACTAGCTCTTTTCCCATGAGGCTGCTCCGCTCATCCAGCGACGAGCGCGATTCCTCTGAGAATTGAGGCCCGGCGGAGGTTCGGGAGCCCCGCGGACGCTTTCACGCCGCGCGGCGGCTCGCTGAACTTCAAAAAAAACCGTACGGCCCGGCAGACGGAGTCAAGCTCGGACGTCAACCTGGGGCCAGAGGCATCGGCGGGCCGGGACCAAGCCGGCAGCCCGCTCCGATGTGCTCAAACTCGTCGTCCAACCAACCTCTCGCCTAACCTCGATCTCTCGGCAAAACCGCGTTCCGACGCTCTTTAGCTCACAAATCTCCAGAGCCGGACGCTATTGACCAAGCCCAGCATCAAGAAGAACGACAAGATGCTGGAGCCGCCGTAACTCATCAACGGCAAGGGAATCCCGGTCACCGGCATGCGGCCCACCACCATCCCGATGTTCACCACAATGTGAAACACCAATAGCGCGCAAACACCCATGCAGATGTACATGCCCGCTCGATCGGGCGCCATCTGCGCGTTCTGTACGATCTGCATCAGCAGAACGAAATATAAAACCAACACCACCACGACGCCGACGAAACCGTGCTCCTCGGCGAAGGCCGAGAAAATGAAGTCGGTGTGGGGAACCGGAAGGAAGCGGAGCTGGGTCTGCGATCCCCTCGTCACTCCCTTCCCCCACATGCCGCCGGCGCCCACTGCAATCTTGGATTGGATCACCTGGTAGCCGGACCCGCGCGGGTCCTGGCTGGGGTCCAGAAACGTCACCAGCCGGGTTTTCTGATAATCCTTCAGCACGAACCGCCAACTCAGCGGCAATACCAATGTCAAAATGACCGCGGTCGTGGCTAAATACTGCCAGCGCAGACCCGCCAGCAGAATCCCGATCGCCAGAATCGGAAGGTAGCACAACGTCGTACCCAAGTCCGGCTGCTTCAGCACCAGGAGCATGGGTACCGCCACCATCCCGCCCAACTTCAGCAGGTCGCGGCCTTCCACCCGATCGGTCTTCAGCTCGGCCAGATATCGTGCTACCAGCAATATTATCACCGTTTTGACGAACTCCGATATCTGTAGGTGAAAGCCCGGCAGGGGGATCCAGCGCCGGGAGCCGAAGACCTGCGGCCCCACCAGCAGCACCGCCACCAGCCCCACCAGCGACAGGCCATATAAGACAAAAGCCCGGCTGAGCAGCGTGTGGTAGTCGATCCGCGACACCACCAACATCGCTCCCAGGCCCAGAAGGACCCACAGGGCCTGCTTCCACCAGGCGTCGCTCCAGACCGTCTCGTGAGCGGCGCTGTAGATCTGCAACACGCCCAGCGAGCAGATCACCAGCGCGATGATCACCAGCGACCAGTCCAGATCCCGGACGGAGCGGTACTGGGCCATGTCAGGGCTCCGCCGCCGGCGGGGAGGGAGGCGGATAGGCGCGCTCGGGCGGCGCCGGGGCCGCCGGGCCGACGAGCGGCAGGCCTGGCCTCATCTGGGCCATCACCTGCGCCCGCGCGGTGCGGGCTTTCTTGTCGAAGTACGCCTTGATGACGTCGCGGGCGACGGGCGCTGCCAGGGCTCCGTGCTCGCCGCCCTCGTAGAGCACCGAGACCACTATCTCCGGAGCCTCGCAGGGGGCGAAGGCGACAAACCAGCCGTTGTCCCTCATCCTGTTCCCCAGGGCCCGGTTCCCCTGGAGCAGCTCGTTGGAAGCGAGCTGCGCCGAGCCCGTCTTACCGCACACGCTGATGCCGGGGAGGCGGGCCCGGCTGCCCGTGCCGCCTGCTTCGTTGACCACGCCGAACATGCCGGAGACCACCTTCTGCGCGTTCACCGGGTCGATCCTCGCAATGCGGGGCCTGGTCTCCTGGGTCTCACTCCTGACCAGGTGCGGCCTGTACCAGACGCCGCCCATGCCCAGCCCTCCGATGGCGTAGGCCAGTTGCAGCGGAGTGACGGTGAGGGCGCCTTGGCCGATCGCGACCGAAATGGTCTCGCCGGCGTACCACTTCTGCCGGAAGGTCTTCATCTTCCAGGCCGAGGACGGCACCAAGCCCGTGGCCTCGCCCGGAAGGTCGATACCGGTCCGGCGGCCCAGGCCGAAGATCTCGGCGAATTCGGCGATCTTGTCGATTCCCACGCGGTTGCCGACGTTGTAGAAGAACACGTCGCAGGATTCGGCGATGCCCCGGTGCAAATCCACCGTGCCGTGGCCGCGCTTGGCCGAGCACTTGAAGTAGCGGCCGTAGAAGCTGGCCCCGCCGGAGCAGTGCACGCGGAAGTTGTCGTCGATCTCCCCGGTCTCCAGCCCGGCCAGCGCCACGATGGGCTTGAAGGTCGAGCCGGGCGCGAGCTGCGCCTGGATGGCGCGGTTCAGCATGGGAGTGTCCGGGCTGTCGGCGATCTCCCTCCAGTCCTCGGCCCGGATGCGGCCGGCGAACTTGTTCGGGTCGTAGGCCGGCGCGCTCACCATGGCCAGGATCTCGCCGTTGCGCGGATCCAGCGCCACCACCGCCCCTTTGCGGCCCTCCATGGCCAGCTCGGCCACCACTTGCAGGTCCAGGTCCAGCGTCAGTTGCAGGTTCGTGCCCGGGACGGCTTCCTGTATGCCCCAGGCGCGGTGCTCGCGCCCGCGGTTATCGACCTCGACCTGGCGCTGGCCGTCCACGCCCATGAGGGTCCGGTTGTACTCGCGCTCGATGCCGGCTTTGCCGATGACGTCGCCCGGCTCATAACGGATGAACTCGGGCGCATCCAGCTCACCCTCGCTGATCTCACCCACGTACCCGATAACGTGCGCCGCCAGTCCGTGCTGCGGGTACAGGCGGCGTTGCGCCCGGATCAGCTCCATTTCCGGGAAGGTCTCCGGGTCGCGGTGCGCCTCGACGAAAGCCAGCTCGCCCGGCGTCAGCTCGTTCTTGACGATGATCGGCTCGTAGGTGGGCCGCGAGCTGAAGCGCGCCAGGCGCGCCTGCAACCGCCCGTAGTCCAGGCCCAGCCCCGTCGCGATCGTCTGGATGTGCTCGGAGCGGAGGTTCTCCCGCGAAAGGATGAGCGTGTAGGAGGAGTGGTTGTCCACGATCACCCGGCCGTCGCGGTCCAGGATCTTGCCCCGCGGCGCCAGAATCGGCACGGACTTGATGCGGTTGCGGTTCGCCTGCTCGTTGTAGACATCCGGGTTGCGGACTTGCAGGTCCCAGAAGCCGGAGATCAAGAACAGGAAGACGGCCACCGCCAGGTACTGGAAGAAGGCGATCTTGGCCGTCGCGAACTTGGTGTCATCCCGCAGCGGCAGCCGGGAGGGGATGCGGTCTTCCTGATTCTCGGGCTCGGTGATTCTCACGGGGAGAGAACGGCTCCCTCGCCTTCTAGTTTAGCGGATATGGGCCGCGCGGCCCGGCGGGCTTGGCCCGGATGTTTCACCACCATCGTAGCGAGGCGTGATGAGAGGGCTTGAGGTACAAAGCGCGCTCGCGGCCGGCGCCCTGACAAAAACCGGGGCCAGACACCACTTTTCGCGCTCCAAGCTCTCCGAAGACAACGGACTCGCGCCAGCGAAAAGTGGCTGTCTGTACCCGGTTTTTGTGACCGCCCACCCGTGCCGCGGGCTGCTATCGCGTCGCCGCAGCAGATCGCTGGTGAAACATCCGCGCCTACCCGCGCTCCTTCAGTTTGTCCAGGAAGTAGTAGAGCGTAATGCCGACGGCGGCGTTGAGCAGGCCGGCGAAGAAGGTCTGCTGCAGATCGAAGACGGCCTG